>CALMLK010000109.1 GCA_937868035.1 uncultured Alphaproteobacteria bacterium | reverse complement strand
TGCCGTTGTTGATTCCCTTGAGATCAGAATCACTGCCGCAGGCACCGTTGACCCAATTGGTCTCACAGGCGAGTCGAACGGCCTCCGGAGTATATGGGCTGGCGGGATATTGCTTCACGAAGCGTTGCAATTGCCCCATGTCGCCCGAAGAGATGGCGCGCGCCAACGCCATGGCATCGGGCGTCATCGCCCCGGTGAATGCAATTCCGGCAGCTGCAAAAATGGCAAGGACGGATGTTCGGCTCATGAGAAACCTCAATTTTGTTGACACCCCTCGTACGCAATTGTTGCATGGTGTTGAAGCGCTGGCAATTCCGAATGGTTGAAGCTGCGTTTCATGAATGACAATCATGACGGCAGTGCATATGACGGAAAATTCAGCTGGAGTTACACGCGGCGTTCCTGAGGCGAGGAGCACCCTCGTCTCGATTATCGTCACACACTACAATTACTCGCGCTATGTGCGGACCGCCATTGAGAGCGCCCTCGCTCAGACACACGTCTCGGTTGAGGTCATCATCGTGGACGATTTGTCGGATGCGCCTCACCGCGCCGCCTTGCGCGCCATCGTCAAGGACATCGCTGACGCCCGCGTCGCTCTCGTCGAACTGCCTCACAACAAGGGACAGATCAATGCCGTGTTCGAAGGCCTTGCAGTGGCACGCGGAGAGTTCGTGGCGCTTCTCGATCCCGATGACATCTACGAACCCCGTTTCGTGGAGCGAATGCTCGATTGCCACCTGAATTCGATTGTCTTCGCACCCGTGGCCACATGCGAAATGGGCATGTTCCGCATCGGCGGCGGCGTGCTGGCCCGCACATATGTGGGCTACAGGTACAAGGCCTTCACCGGCGGTACGCTGCCACGTGCCGAGGCCACGCTCGCCGACTTCGGTTTCACCGCATACTATCCGCCGGAACACAATGGCTGGCTCTGGGCCACCACCTCAGCCATGATGTTCCGGAGGGACGCGCTGGTGTTTCTGAGGCGCAACGCCTACATGGAGCATGTACGCCACTTCGCCGACGCCTATTGCGCCTATGGCGCGCACATGCTTGGCGGAACCCTGCTGATCGACGAGATGCTGAGCTGGCGCGGCCTCCATGATGCCAACACGGCCGAGAGCGAACACGTCATCGGATTGCACCAGCATCGCCATCGCCCGGACTTTGAAGACGTCACCCACCAGGTCAAGCTTTTCGTCATCGGGACGCTGCTGGAAAATGGCGCCCGCGCGGTCTGGCGCGATCACAAACTCGCGGAGATGTTGCGGGGGCAATTCGTGAGTGAGGATATCGCCCTCCTCACGGCGCAGCATCCGTTCCTCGAAGAGGTGATGAAACTGGCTCCGCCGCTTCCGCCTGCGCCAGACCTCTGATCAGTCTGAGGTCACGGGAGCGTGCGCTGCTCGCGGCTTGTGGCGTGCATCAAGTCTGCCGTGCGGGTGTAGAGGTCGAGATAGGTGGACATGCGGCGGCTGTAAACGCCGGCGTTGTTGGCGTCAGGCTCAACCGTGTGATCCATCTCGACCCATTTCGAAATGTCGGCCGCATCCGGGATCAGCCCCGCCGCATAGCCGGCAATGAAGCAGTTGCCGTAGGAAGCCCCCATGGTGAGCGCTGGCACCCGTTGCGGCAGGCCCGTGATGTCGGAGACGGATTGCAGCCACACCGGATTCTTCGTGCCGCCGCCCACCGAGGTCATCATCCGGGGCTGCGCCCCTGCGCCCCTCATCACCTGTAAAGAATGGTTGATGGAATAACCGACGCCTTCGAGGGCGGCGCGGTAGAGATGTCCGCGGCCATGGCCGATATCGAGTCCGAAGATCATCCCCCGCGCATCGGCATCGTTGAGCGGCGAGCGTTCGCCGGAGAAATACGGAAGCACGACGATGCCATCAGAGCCGGGGGGCACCTTGGATGCAAGACCGGTGAGAACCGAATAGGCCTCGTCACCACCCGCCTTCTCCGCCGCCACATGATCGGCACCCATGTTGTCGCGGAACCAGCGTGTGAGCGAGCCACTGGTGGCCATGCCCCCGTGCAGGCAGTAGGTGCCGGGAAAGATGAACGGCGTCGCAAAAAGTTTCTCGTGCATGATGGGTGCATCGCTCAGGAGCGTGATCCACGCGGTTGAGCCATACATCAGCATCATGTCGCCGGGCGAACGGACGCCGATGCTCATGGCCTCGCTTGCCACGTCGCAGGTGCCGATGGTGACGGCCGTGCCTTCAGCCAGCCCGGTACGGCGCGCCGCACTGGCGGTGACGCGGCCCGCAAGTTCCGTGGCCCAGCGCGGTACGGGCAGGCGGAGTGGATCGACGATCCCCTCGCACAGGTCTTCGGCCCAGGCCAGTCTGGCTGGCTCATAGAGAGGGCCAAAGAATCCTGCCGTGAGATGGTCGATGAAAAAGTTGCCCGTCAGCCGCGCCGCGATGAAGTTGGCGCAGGGAAGGAAGCTGTGCGCCTTCTTGAATACCTCCGGCTCGTTGCGCTGCAGCCACAGGATCTTCGGCCCCATGGACTGCGCCGACAAGCCGTTGCCCGTGCGCTGGAAGATCTGTTCGGCACCGAGTTTCTTTTCCAGGTCTTCGATCTCGACGACCGACCTCGTATCGACACCATACATGATGCCGCCGGAGCGCAGCGGATCGGCATTGGCATCGACAGGCACCATGGAATAGATGCCGCTGAGCCCCACGCTGGCCACATCCTGGGCCCGCACCTTCGCCTGCTCCATGAGCAGCCGCACCAGCTCCACGAATTCGCCCCACCACACCGCTTCCACATCCTGTTCCACGAAACCCGGGCGCAGGAACTGCAATTCGTGCTTCAGCGCCGCCTTGGCGAGAACCTTGCCTGATGTGTCGCTCAGCACGCCCTTGGATTCGTAGGAGCCGATATCGATTCCAATCAGACAGGTTGCCATGGCATGTTCCCCCTCGCGAGGTCATGCTGCCACAAACTGCCGCATTGGCAAGTCGCAACGCAGGGGCGCGTGATGCGCGTCTTCTGCATTCAACCCACAGGAACACGAGCCCGCCATGTCATCACAGCCCTTCTCCCTTCACGGCAAACGCGCACTCGTCACGGGCGGCGCAAAAGGAATCGGCCGCGCCTGTGCCGAAGCCCTTGCCAAGGCAGGTGCAACGGTGGTGATTGCCGACGTCGATCCCTCGGCGGGACAGCAGACGGCAAAAGACCTCGGCGGCACCTTTCATCGCCTCGACGTCACCGATCGCGCCGCCATTGAGGCATTGGCCCAGGAGCTGAAGTCGCATCACGGCCCCCTCGATATCCTCGTCAACAATGCCGGGATCGTCCACAACGCCCCCTCCGAAGCACTGGCCGAACAGGATTGGCGGCGCGTGATGGACGTCAATCTCAACGGCGTGTTCTATTGTGCGCAAGGTTTTGGCAGGCACATGGTGGAAGCCGGACGGGGATCGATCGTTTCCATTTCGTCGATCTGCGGCAGCGTCGCCGTCTATCCCCAGCCGCAAGCGGCCTACAACGCCGCCAAGGCCGGCGTGAACCTGCTGACCAAATCCCTCGCCGTGGAATGGGCGCGGAAAGGCGTGCGCGTGAATGCCGTGGCACCGGGCTACACCGCAACGGAACTCACCCTCGCGGGCCGCTCCAGGCCCGAATGGTTCGAGACGTGGATGCGCATGACGCCCATGGGCCGCCTCGGTGAACCGCATGAAATCGCCAACGCCGTTGTATTCCTCGCGTCGGATGCAGCAAGCTACATCACCGGAACAGTTCTCACCGTGGACGGTGGCTACACCGCAATGTGAAACGCGCATGGCGGTACCACGCACTCTTGAGTTCCGCCTTGCGCCTGCGTAGCCTTTTGCGCCAAACACCAGGCCGCACTTCGGGGGCACTTCATGAGAGACGGAATTCTGATCGGCATTGACGCGGGCACCTCCGTCATCAAGTCGGTGGCGTTTGCGGGCGACGGAACCCAGCTTGCGGTCGCTGCCGTTCCCAATGTCTATGTCACCCATGCCGATGGCGGCGTGGAACAAGACATGCACGTGACCTGGAACGCCGCCGCCGCCACATTGCGCGAACTGGGCGAGAAGATTCCGGATCTGGCCTCCCGTCTCATCGCCATTTCCGTCACCGCGCAGGGCGACGGCATGTGGCTCATCGACAAGGCGGGGGAACCGGTCGGACCGGCGACGATCTGGCTCGACAACCGCGCCGCCTCCATCGTCGAGGACTTCGTCGCCTCGGAAAACTACGCGGCGCATTATGCGCGCACGGGAACCGGCCTTACCGTCGTGCAGATGAGCGGCAAGCTCGCCTGGATGCAGCGCCACCGCCCGGAGATGCTGGATCGCGCAACCCACGCCTTCCATTGCAAGGACTGGATCTATTTCAAGCTCACGGGCGAGCGCGTCACCGATCCGTCAGAAGCGAACTTCACGTTCGGCAACTACAAGACAAAGGCGTACCAGCCCGACATCCTCGACCAGATGGGCGCGGGCACGGCCAGGCGCCTGTTGACGCCCGTCGTCAACGGCACGGAAACCGCGGGCGCCTTGTCGGCGGACGCCGCAAAGGCGGCCAACCTGAAGGCCGGCACACCCGTTTGTCTCGGTTACATCGACATCGTCTGCTCGGGGCTCGGGGGTGGGCTGTTCGATCCCAGCGGCCGTTCGGGCTGCACCATCGTCGGATCAACCGGCATGCACCAGCGCCTGCGCATGAGTGCCGAGGACGTGCGCCTCAACGCCGAACGCTCCGGCTTCACCTGCATCTTTCCGGCACCTGGCACCGTGGCGCAGATGCAGTCCAACATGGCCTCGACCCTCAACATCGACTGGTTGCTGGACGTAGCCCGCGGCATCCTCTCTGACAGCGGCGTGAGCAAGACGCGCGCCGACCTTCTCTCCGGCATGGATGGCAAGCTGCTGGACCGTGAACCCGCGAAGCTCCTCTACCACCCCTACATCTCGCGCGCCGGCGAACGCGGGCCCTTCATGGACCTCTCCGCCCGCGCCATGTTCAACGGCCTCGACACCACGGCTGACTATTTCGACATGATGCGCGCCGTGTTCGAGAGCCTCGCCTTCGCCTCCCGCGATTGTTACGAGGTCATGGGGCCTGTGCCGCAGGAGGTCCGCATCACCGGTGGGGCGGCGCGCTCGAAGGTGCTGCGCCTCATTCTTGCAAGCGTCCTCAATGCCGAGGTGCGAAGCGTCACGCGCGAGGAAGCGGGTGCGGCCGGTGCCGCGATGATGGCCGCGGTGCAGCAGGGCCTCTACCCGGACATGGCCGCTTGCGCCGCCCGCTGGATTGATCCGCACCTGGGAGAACCCCTGAAACCGGATGTCCAACTGACGGCGAAATACGATGCCGTGTTCCCGCAATACGTGGCCGCGCGGAAAGCCATGCGGCCCATCTGGCGCGCCCTGCGCAATGGTGCGTGAGGACAAGGCTCCTCGCTCAAGCGACTATTTTTGCAGTTTTTCCTGACGGTGACCGGGTCAGCCGACGGCACGCCTTGCGCGCCGGACCGCCGCTGTAAATCTCTCTTGCATAAAAATTCATCTCATGTATAAAAATCACAACAACGTCGGCAGGAGCTGGACGCTGCGAATTTTCAAGAGGGCCTCATGGCACACGCGCACGATCTGTCGGACCCCACTGACCTGGCCGGACTGCGGCGCTATCTGAAGGCGGAAGATGCCGCAGGCAAGCTCGCGTCCCTCGACATGCTGGACTTGCAGATCTCCGGCGATGCCCATCTCCACGTCGCCGCTGCCGTTGGTGATGCGCTGGCACAGGTCGGCAAGAGCGGCCGCGCGGCAATCGTGATCCTCGTGGATAAGTCGGCGATCAAGCGCCAAGGCCACAGCCTGCGCGCCCTCGTCGAAGGCCAGTTGCAGGATGCCCATACCGTGCGCACGGCTGTCCTCGATGACGGCCATCGCACACTCCATGCCGATGACAAGGTGCTCGATGCCGCCACGCGCGAAGTAAAGGGTGCCGACCTCGTCGTCACCATCGGCTCCGGCACCATGACCGACATCGGCAAGGTGGCGACAAACCGCAATGCCAATATTCCCCAGGTCGCGGTGCAG
>CALMLK010000108.1 GCA_937868035.1 uncultured Alphaproteobacteria bacterium | reverse complement strand
GCCGGAATCTGGATGCTGTGGCGCGACCGGCAGGGCGGGAAGTCAATCGCCGGCGACCCCTAAGAGAGTTGAACGCGGGAATACAACTCAAAGTATGATGGCAACACCCGGCCACGTGGCTTTGCGGCAACAATCGGGCGCAATCGAGTCACCTTTATGCAGATTCAACCTGAAACCGGTTGGATTCATTTTTCGGTAAGCAATAATAGCTGCGTCGGGGGCGACAGGAGCATTCAACATGACGATCGCCCGCCACATTGCAACCATTGCGCTCTTCAGCAGCGCGCTTGCCACCTCTGCAATCGCTGCGGACATTCAACAACCCGTATCAGACTGGACCGGTTGGCATGTGGGTGCGGGCGTTGGCTACGGCATGGTCAACCACGAAATCGATATCGACGCTCCGGGGCTGGGCACACTGGATTTCAGCGGCTTCGGTGGCGAAGGCGGGCTGGCGACACTTGAAGCCGGCTACGACTTGAACGTGGGCTCCAACTTCGTCCTCGGCGCACAGGTGGATTACACCTACAGCGGCGTCAGCACGGACATCAACGGCTTCATCGGCGGTCTTGGTTCTGCCGATTACGAACTCGAAGCCACCCATGCGATCAGCGCCATCATCCGCGGCGGCCATCTCATCAACGACAATACGTTGATGTACAGCCTCATCGGCTGGACGCACACGTGGTGGAACGGCGATCTCGGCGTTGCCGACAACAATGGCGCGCCTGTGTTCGGGGCCTCCTATGACTACGACACGGATGGCCTCACCTTGGGTGGCGGCATCGAAAGCGCCATCGCCAACAACACCACGCTCAAGCTCGAATACCGCTACACGATGAACGAAGATGCGAACATCTTCACCATCCCTGGTTTCCTGTCGATCGACGAGAACGCCAACGTGCATACGGCGCGGGCCGTGTTGTCGTACCGCCCCGGCGTGATGGGCGCTGACTTCGATGGCAGCGAAGAACGTTGGAACGGCCTCCGCGTCGGCATCGGTGGCGGCTACAGCATGATCAACCACGTGCTCGAAGCGAGCGCGGGCCCGGCCTTTGGCGCGGAACTCTCCGGCATCGGTGGTGAAGGTTTCTTCGGCACGGCGGAAGTCGGCTACGACATTCTCCTGGCTGACCGCTTCGTGGCCGGTATCCAGGGCGATTACTCGCTCTCGACCGCCAGCACGGATCTCGACGCCGCTGCCTTCGGCGGCTCCCTGTCGTATGAACTGGAAGCAACCCACAGTGCCAGCGCCCTGCTGCGGGCCGGCGTGCTCTCCAGCCCGGATGTGCTGTGGTACGGCATCGCGGGTTACACCCACACCTGGTTCAACGGCGACCTGGATGTTCCGGGCCTCTTCAGCGCCTCCTATGATTTCGATGAAGGCGGCCTGACGGCAGGCGCCGGTGTCGAAGTGATGCTCACAGACAATGTCTCGTGGAAGTCGGAATACCGCTACACCAACCTCGGCGACGTCAACATCTTCTCGGGTGGCGGCTTCACGCTGGATTCGGCGACCAACATCCAGCAGGTGCGTTCGGTTCTCACCTACCGCTTCTGATCCTCTTCCTTCTGGCGCGTCCAGGACGGCGTGCGGCCCCGGTTCACTCCACCGGCAAGCCGCCGCCGGCCTTGACCGTTCGCAAGGCCAATGACGACTGGATGCGCTGAACGCCGGGCAATCGCGCCAGCCGTGTGCGGTGGACCCGCTCATAGTCTTCCGCATCGCGGGCAATGACACGCAGCAGATAGTCGAACTGTCCGCTCATCAGGTGGCATTCCAGGATTTCGGGAACGCACGCCACTGCCTTCTCGAACTTCTCGAAGGCCTCCTCCGTCTGTGCGGCGAGCGACACTTCCACAAAGAATTCGTTGGCGTAGCCGAGGTGCTTGCGGTTGAGCTGGGCGCTGTAGCCGAGGATCAGCCCCGCCTCCTCCATCGCCTTGATGCGGCGATGGCAGGTCGAGGCTGACAACCCGGCCTTGGCCGCCATCTCCGACAGGGGAACCTGCGCCTGCGACTGCAGCACTTTCAGGATGATTTTGTCTGATTTGTCCAAATCGTGGAATTTCATTCCGCTTCGTTACCATGGGATGGAATATTTTGCCAGCGTGTGCGCACCCGGCTCCGCGCTTCGGGAAAACATTGCGGCGGTTCTCGCCTAATCTCCGCGGCTTCTAGGACGGAGGAAACCAAGAATGCTGATCGGCGTACCAAAAGAAATCAAGAATCACGAATACCGCGTGGGCATGACGCCCATCTCGGTGCGTGAGGCCGCGCGCAGCGGCCACAGCGTGTGGGTGCAGTCCCATGCCGGAGAAGGAATCGGCGCAAGCGATGCCGACTACGAGAAGGCAGGTGCCAAGATCATTCCGTCGGCGGACGAAATCTTCGCCAAGGCGGACCTGATCGTGAAGGCGAAGGAACCGCAGGCCGGTGAGCGCAAGATGCTGCGCGAAGGCCAGATCCTCTACACCTATCTCCATCTCGCGCCCGATCCGGAGCAGACCAAGGACCTCGTCAATTCGGGTGCCATCTGCATCGCCTACGAGACCGTGACCAGCGCGCGTGGCGGCCTGCCGTTGCTCGCGCCCATGAGTCAGGTGGCGGGTCGCATGTCGGTGCAGTCCGGCGCCCATTGCCTGGAGAAGGCACAGGGCGGACGTGGCGTGCTGCTGGGCGGCGTTCCCGGCGTTGCCCCTGCCAAGGTGGTGATCCTCGGCGGTGGCGTCGTAGGCACCAACGCTGCCGCCATGGCCCTGGGTCTCGGCGCGGATGTGACCGTCCTGGAGAAATCCACCGATCGCATGGAAGAACTGGTGGCGCGCTTCGGCACGCAGTTGAAGACGCTCTATTCCACGCAGGGCGCTGTGGAGGACGAATGCGCCGAGGCCGATCTCGTCATCGGTGGCGTGCTCATTCCCGGTGCTGCCGCACCCAAGCTCGTCACAAAGAAAATGCTGCCCGGCTGGAAGAAGGGCTCCGTTCTCGTGGACGTCGCCATCGATCAGGGCGGCTGTGCCGAAACCTCCAAGGCCACGACCCACGCCAACCCGACCTACGAAGTCGATGGCGTGATCCACTACTGCGTGGCGAACATGCCGGGCGGCGTGGCGCGCACCTCGACCTATGCCCTCAACAACGTGACGCTGCCCTTCGGCCTCGCCATTGCCAACAAGGGTTGGAAGAAGGCGCTGTCGGACGATGCCCATCTCCGCAACGGCCTGAACGTGGCTGGCGGCAAGGTGACATACAAGGCCGTGGCCGATGACTTGGGCTATGCCTACGTTCCGGCGGAGAAGGTTCTCGGCTGATTGCTCACGGCGCGCCGGTGGCGCGTCACACGTTTGCGCCCCGTCCGGTTCGCCCGGGCGGGGTTTTGCGTTTCAGGCGGCTTTGGGAAAACTTAGGCGCCGTGCCCGGTCTTGCCGCGCAAATAATAATTTGCCTGCTTGCCATAGACCGCACCGCGCAAAAGGTTGCGC
>CALMLK010000107.1 GCA_937868035.1 uncultured Alphaproteobacteria bacterium | reverse complement strand
TGGCCTTCGCTGGGCACATGCACCACCGCCTTGTTCTCATCGTAGACGGTTGTAGCAATGGCAATGTCGCGGCCATGGAGGCGGAGCGTGGCCTTGTCGCCGGGCTGTCCGCCCGCCGTCGCGTAACAGATGGTCTGGTCGAGGATGATGCCACCGCGCTCATTCACGCCGAGCACCTTCACGGCACAGGACTTCGCATAGGCGTCGTCGCGGAAGAGGAGGGCGGTCATGCCGGCACCTCTTCAAACACCTTCGGCGCTGTTGATTGCGCTTCCAGCCAGCGCGGCACGGGCAGGTTCTTGGAGCGCAGGAACGCCGGGTTGAAGATTTTCGAGGCATAGCGCGTGCCGTAGTCACAGAGCACCGTCACGATGGTGTGGCCGGGGCCCATCTGCCTGGCGAGGCGAATGGCGCCGGCCACGTTGATGCCGGTGGAGCCACCCATGCACAGACCCTCGTGTTCCAGCAGATCAAATGCCACCGTCAGCGCCTCCGCATCCGGAATCTGGAAGGCGTCATCCACAACGACTCCTTCGAGGTTCTTGGTGATGCGCCCCTGGCCGATTCCCTCGGTGATGGACGATCCTTCGGACTTCAGTTCGCCCGTCTTGTAATAGCTGAAAAGGGCGGCACCCATGGGATCGGCAAGGGCGATGCGCACGGCCTTGTTGCGCTCCTTCAGCGCCAGACTCACGCCGCCGAGCGTACCGCCGGAACCGACGGCTGCCACGAAGCCATCGATCTTGCCGTCCGTCTGCGCCCAGATTTCCGGCGCGGTGGTTTCGATGTGGGCCTGGCGGTTGGCGACGTTGTCGAACTGGTTGGCCCAGACTCCGCCCATGGCCTTGGCGAGGCGGCCTGAATACTTCACGTAGTTGTTGGGGTTCTTGTAGGGAACGGCCGGCACTTCCACCAGTTCCGCGCCAAGCTGGCGCAGGGCGTCCTTCTTTTCCTGCGATTGCGTTTCGGGGATGACGATCACGCTGCGGATGCCGAGCGCGTTCGCAACTACCGTGAGGCCGATTCCCGTGTTGCCGGCGGTGCCTTCCACAATCGTCCCGCCCGCCTTCAACTCACCCCGGGCCATGGCATCGCGTATGATGAAGAGGGCAGCGCGGTCCTTCACGGACTGGCCCGGATTCATGAACTCTGCCTTGCCCAGAATGGTGCAGCCGGTGAGCTCAGACGCCTTGCGCAGCTTGATCAGCGGCGTGTTGCCGATTGCGGCCGTCACATCGTTTCGAATGGTCATGAAGTGTTCCTTTGGCGGATACAATGGCGTGCGCTTGCAGTGCCGTCAAATCCACGCGACGCAAATGAAAAACGCCGGCCACGTGGACCGGCGTTCTCGAAACTGGCTCCCCGAGCTGGACTCGAACCAGCGACCATTCGATTAACAGTCGAATGCTCTACCAACTGAGCTATCGGGGAATGTGGCCGGGGCTTTAGCAGAGCGGAATTGTCTGTAAAAGTCTTTTTTCACAACCTTCCATTCCGGCCTCGCTGCGGGATGAAACTTCACAATTCATCCCTATATTCCGGCGTTGGAAAAGGAGATCGGGTTTGAAGTCGGTGCAATTTCTCGGAAAGCGCGTTCCGGTGCCTGGGCATCCCGTCTTGCGGGCGCTGCTGGGCGTGGCACTCGTGATCGGTGGCCTGCTTGGGTTTTTGCCGGTGCTTGGCTTCTGGATGATCCCGCTGGGCCTTCTGATTCTCTCGATCGACTTTCCGCCCGTTCGTCGTTTCCGCCGTCACCTGACGGTGCGCATCAGCACGTGGCTGCACCGCCGCTGGCCGGGCCTCTCGGGAAAACTCGGCATGGGAACCCGCCGCGCCAGCCGCCGGTTCTGAGGTCTTTTCGTGAGGGAGGGGCTGCTGCGCCCGGTTTTGGAGGCCTCGGAGGGAATCGAACCCCCGTACAAGGATTTGCAGTCCTCTGCGTAGCCACTCCGCCACGAGGCCCCAAACTGGTGTCATCCGACTAACAGCGCCGGGTTAACAATCCGGTGGCGCCTATAGACGATGGTCTTGCGCTGCACAACCGTCCTGTGGCCGCACTGCAAACCATGCGCAAAGATTGTGCCAGACCTGCACAGATGTTTAACAGCGGCTTTGCACAGGCGTACGAAATCACTTGAAACTGAGGGCCAGCTATATTCTAAAGCATATATCAATTTGATATGGTGGACGGGCGTTCCGGACGTTCAAGGTGTGGGCTCAATCATGGTGAAACTGTTGCAAGGCCGCTTGTTGCGGCGCGTTGCACTCATTGGCATCGCAACCGCGGCCTTGGGCCTCGGTGCGGCGGCGCATGCCGAATCATTCAAGCAGGCACTGGTGAGTGCCTACCGCAGCAACCCGATCCTTCAGGGCGAGCGCGCGCGCCAGCGTGGCACCGACGAACTGGTTCCCACTGCCAAGTCCGGATGGCGCCCGGTCATCAACGCGCAAGGCGACGTGACCTACGGCTGGAGCGATACCGACGTCACCACCGACAAGGATTCCACGTCGAAGTCCGTGAACATCCAGTTGGCCCAGCCGCTGTTCCGCGGGTTCAAGACCGTCGAAGGCGTGGCACAGGCGAAGGAAACCGTGCGCGCGGGACGCCAGCAGTTGCTGGCCACCGAGCAGGACGTACTGCTCAGTGCGGCGACGGCCTACATGAATGTCATCCGTGATCGGCGCATTCTGGCACTGCGCGAGCAGAACGTGGTCAACCTGCAACGGCAGGCCAGCGCGGCTCGGGCACGCTTTGATGCGGGCGAAGTCACGCGCACCGACGTGTCCCAGGCGCGGGCCCGCGTCAGCGGCGCACGGGCGCAGGTCGCCTCGGCACGCGCCACCCTGGCGGAAAGCACGGCACGCTACGTGGCGGTGATCGGCCACAAGCCCGACAAGCTGGCCTCGCCGGGCTTTGCCAAGAACCCAAAGACGCTGGATGGCGCGCTCGACATCGCGCGCTCCGTCAATCCCAATATCCTTGTCGCCACCCATGTGCAGCTTGCGCAGGAACATGCCGTTGAAGTCACCAAGGGCGACTTGCTGCCGGAAGCGCGGCTGGAAGCTGCCGCCGGCGTGACCGCCGATCCGCAGGACGGCGTGGACCGTCAGGACTTCGCGCAGATTTCCGGCGTCGTGGATGTGCCGCTCTATGAAGCAGGGCGGGTCTATTCCGCCGTCCGCCAGGCCAAGCAGCTGGAAAGCCAGCGCCGCATCGAGATCGTCCAGGCGGGCCGCTCGGTCACGCAGGGCGTCACCACCCAGTGGAATTTCTTCACGGCATCATTTGAAGCCATCGTGTCGGCACGGGCGCAGGTTTCGGCAGCCGCCGAGGCGCTGAACGGCATCCGCCAGGAATATCTCGTGGGCTCGCGCTCAACCATCGATGTGCTGAACGCCGAGCAGGAAGTGATCAATGCGCGGGTGAATCTCGTCATTGCCGAGCACGACCAGGTGCTGGCCTCATATGAACTCAAGGCGGCCATCGGCAAGCTGACGGCCCGCAACCTCGACCTGCCCGGTCCCTATTACGACGTCGAGGAGAACTACCGGCGCGTGAAGAACAAGTGGATCGGCACCGATGTCGAGACCGTGGAGTGACGGCCAAAGGTTAACGCCTCGGCGCGTGACAAAGCCGCACAAGTTGCTAAAGGTGGTGTGACGGTGATCGGGGCTGCAGGATTCGTGTCTGCCGCTTGCTAAGGGGCTTGAGTTGTCGATCGAACCAAAAATGGAAGACCTGCTGGCCTCCATCCGCAAGGCTATCGACAGTGATGAGGACGGGCAGGGTGCTTCAACCGCCGGAGAAGCGCGTGGCACGCTGATGCGCGGCGCGTTGCGCGAATTGCGCGTCAACCTCAACGAGACCAAGACCCGCAACAAGGAAGCGCGCGAAGAGATCGCCGAACTGCGTGGCCGGATCCTGCGCAACACAACGGAAGTGCCGCCCATTCCTGCGCCGCCACGGCGCTCGGCACGGCCCATGATCGAGCCGCAACGGGTGCCTCCACCGCCCCGCAATGATTTCAAGACCATCATGTCCGGGCCGGTCCGCGCCCATCCGCAGCACGCCGCCGCGCCGCAGGGACGACCCGAACCGGTGCAGCAGAACCGCCGGCTGATTTCGCCGCGCGCCTTGCCGCCGCCGGAGATGCCGCCGCCCGCCGTGCGCGCCCGCACATTGCAGGACGAGTTCGACGACATCACCTACGGGGAAGAGGCGCAGCATGCGGACGCGCAAGGCTATGAGCCGCCCTATGGCGAAGACCACGTCCACGGCGCCTACGGCTATGAGGCCCATGTGACGCCGCCCCAGGAAGATCCGCGCGGCTATTACCAGCCACAGGCAGCCCAACCGGCCATGCTCTCGCATCACGCGGAAGCGACGACCCAGGCGGCCTTCCGCCATCTTTCGGAATCGCTGTTCACGCAAGGCATGGGCGGGCGTTCGCTGGAAGACGTGACGCGCGAACTGCTGCGCGGCATGCTGAAGCAATGGCTGGACGACAATCTGCCGCCTTTGGTGGAGCGTTTGGTGCGCGAGGAAATCGCCCGCGTCGCCCGCAACGGCCGTTGAGGCCAATCCGCACATCGCGTCCACACCGCCCTCTCTCGCACTGCGCTTGCGTTGCACCTCAGAGGTCACCGGGCAGGTGTGCCCCGGCGACACAGGACATGCTTCCACGCAATGCGTTGCACTGGATCGGGACGGGTGAACGGGGTGCGGCCTTCACCTGAAGACCTGCCTGATCTGTTGATTGGGGCGGGGTGGGCCTCTATACGCTGGCGCGAAACAACAGTGATTTTGCGCCATCATGCTCGACAAGACCTTCGTTCCCGCCGACATCGAAACCCGCCTGTATGAGGGCTGGGAGAAGGCCGGTTCCTTCAAGCCGGGCCGCAAGCCCAAGGCCGAACCCTATACCATCGTGATCCCGCCGCCCAACGTCACGGGTTCGCTGCACATGGGGCATGCGCTCAACAACACGATCCAGGACATTCTCGTGCGCTTCGAGCGCATGCGCGGCCGCGACGTGCTCTGGCAGCCGGGCACCGACCACGCCGGCATCGCCACGCAGATGGTGGTGGAGCGCCTGCTGGCGAAGGAGAACAACACCGACCGCCGCAGCATGGGCCGCGAGGCGTTCCTCAAGCGCGTGTGGGAGTGGAAGGCCGAAAGTGGCGGCATCATCACGCAGCAGCTGCGCCGCCTCGGGGCCTCGTGCGATTGGTCGCGTGAGCGCTTCACCATGGATGACGGCCTGTCTGCCGCTGTGCGCAAGGTGTTTGTGCAGCTCTACAAGGATGGCCTCATCTACAAGGACAAGCGCCTTGTGAACTGGGACCCGAAGCTCCTCACCGCCATCTCCGATCTCGAAGTGGTGCAGAAGGAAATCAAGGGCAGCCTCTGGCACATCAAGTATCCGGTGATCGATGGTGCCCCGGGAGAGGAAATCATCGTTGCCACCACGCGGCCCGAGACGATGCTGGGTGATAGCGGCATTGCCGTCCATCCCGAGAATGAAAAGCTGAAGCACCTCATCGGCAAGCACGCGCGCTTGCCGCTGGTGGGGCGCATCATCCCCATCGTGGGCGATGATTATGCCGATCCGGAAAAGGGCACAGGCGCCGTCAAGATCACGCCGGCCCATGACTTCAACGACTTTGAAGTGGGCAAGCGCCACAATCTGGCGCAGATCAACATGCTCGACCAGTTCGGCAAGCTGGAGCTGACTGCGCCGGACTTTGTTGCCGATGTTCCGGTTACGGACGAATTGCAGAAAACCCTCGCCATGCACGGCATGGAACGTTTCGCGGCGCGCAAGGCCATCGTGACGCGATTGGAGGAGGCGGGCGTCCTCGACAAGATCGAGCCGCACACTCATCAGGTGCCGCATGGCGACCGTTCCGACGTGGTGATCGAGCCGTGGCTGACCGAACAGTGGTATGTGAACGCCGGTGAACTGGCCAAGCCCTGCATCGCGGCCGTTGAAAAGGGCGACACCGTCTTCGTGCCGAAGAACTGGGAGAAGACCTATTTCGAGTGGATGCGCAACATCCAGCCGTGGTGCATCTCGCGCCAGCTCTGGTGGGGCCACCAGATTCCGGCGTGGTATGGGCCGGACGGCAAATTCTTTGTGGAAGAGACGGAAGAGGCAGCCCTTGCCTCCGCAAAGGCGCACTACGGCAAGGCGGTGACGCTGACTCGCGACGAGGACGTGCTCGACACGTGGTTCTCGTCCGCCCTCTGGCCGTTCTCCACGCTGGGCTGGCCGGAGCAGACGCCGGAGCTGGCGCGTCACTACAAGACGGACGTGCTCGTCACCGGCTTCGACATCATCTTCTTCTGGGTCGCCCGCATGATGATGATGGGCCTGCACTTCATGAAGGAAGTGCCGTTCCACACGGTCTACATTCACGCCCTGGTCCGCGACGAGAAGGGCCAGAAGATGTCCAAGTCCAAGGGCAACGTCATGGACCCCCTGGAACTGGTGGACCAGTATGGCGCCGATGCGTTGCGCTTCACGCTGGCCGCCATGGCCGCGCAGGGCCGCGACATCAAGCTTTCGACGACGCGCGTCGAAGGTTATCGCAACTTTGCAACGAAGCTGTGGAACGCCACGCGCTTTGCCGAGAGGAATGGCGTTGCCCATGTGGCGGGCTTTGATCCTGTCGCGGCGCGCGTCACCGTCAACCGCTGGATCGCGGGCGAGGTGTTCCGCGCCCAGGCCGCCATCACCAAGGCGATCGAGGAGTACAAGTTCAACGAGGCGGCCGCTGCCGCCTATCAGTTCGTGTGGAACGTGTTCTGCGACTGGTACGTGGAACTGATCAAGCCGCTCCTCACGGGCACCGACGAAGCCGGAAAAGCCGAGACGCAAGCGACCTGCGCCTGGGTGTTGGACCAGATCTTCCTCATGCTGCACCCCTTCATGCCCTTCATCACGGAAGAACTGTGGCAGAAGACGGCGGCGCGCGATGGCATGCTCATCGACGCGCCCTGGGCCAGCTATGCGGGCCTCGGTGATGCCGCCGCGGATGCCGAGATGGATTGGGTCATTCGCCTCATTTCGGAAGTGCGTTCGGTGCGCGCTGAAATGAACGTCAATGCGGGTGCGAAGATTCCGCTGGTGCTCGTCGGGGCAGGGCAGGACGCCCGCCGCCGCGCCGCCACGTGGGAAGCCGAGATCATGCGTCTCGCCCGCCTTTCGGCCATCTCCTTTGAAGATCAGGTGCCCAAGGCAAGCGCCCAGATGGTGCTGGACGAGGTAACGATTGCGCTGCCGCTGGAGGGCGTCATCGATTTCGCCGCCGAGCGCGCCCGCCTCACCAAGGAGCTGGAGAAGATCGCCAAGGACATGGGTGTGATCGACGGCCGCCTGAACAATGCCGCCTTCGTGGCAAAAGCCCCCGCCGAAGTGCTGGAAGAATCCCGCGAACTGCGCGCCAGCCTGGTCGATCGCAAGGCCAAGGTGGACGAGGCACTGAAGAGGCTGGGGTGACACTGGGCAGGTCCCAGCCCCTGCACGCATGCATGGGCCGGGACCCCATCGATGTGAGACGGAGATGGTAGGGAGAGGGGTGGTTACCCCTGCCGTCAACCCGGACCTCACGTCGAAGCTCTTGTCGCGTCCGTCGTAATTTTTGAAATTCTATCAGAACGCGCATTCCTGTCATTGATGCGCGTCAACGTCGACTGGCGGGCAGGGCTCGTAAAATAAGGGGTTTTGGGGCGTATCAGCCGTTTGGGCCTGCTGGGCCTGATCCGGGACCTTCAAACCTTCCCGACGCGTATTGACTTTAATCCTATATTGTGATTTACGTTCCCTTGATGGGTTTGGCAAG
>CALMLK010000106.1 GCA_937868035.1 uncultured Alphaproteobacteria bacterium | reverse complement strand
ATTTGCCTGGATGGCTGTGGAATGGCAGAAGCACGGAAAGCCTTCGGTTCTCGGCATCATCTCCGGCGCTGTGGCGGGCATGGTGGCCATCACGCCCTCCTGCGGCTTCGTCTCTCCCATGGGCGCACTCGCGATCGGCCTCCTCGCAGGCATCGCCTGCTTCTATGCCTCGACCAGTCTGAAACGCGCGCTGGGCTATGACGACTCGCTGGACGTGTTCGGCGTCCATGGCGTTGGCGGCTATGTCGGCACCATCGGAGTGGGCCTCTTTGCCTCCGCCGCATGGGGCGGCACGGCGGGTCTCATTGAAGGCAACGGGAGACAACTGGCGATCCAGCTTGCGGCCTGCGCCATCGTCACGGTTTACGGCGGCATTCTCACCTTCGCCATCTTGACGGTGATCGAAAAGCTGCAGGGCCTCCGCGTCAACAAGGAAACCGAGATCGAAGGGCTCGACATCGGCCTGCACGGCGAAGTGGTTCCCTGAGCCCGGCAAGAACTGGCTTGGCACGGAGCGGGTGCGGCACCTAGAGTTGCGCCCATGCAACTTTCCGCCCTGCTTCTCTTCGCCGCCGCCCTCTTTGTGAATGCAGGCTCGCCCGGTCCCTCGATTGCGGCGCTCGTCGCGCGTGTCATCAGCCGTGGCCTCGGCAGCGTGCTGCCCTTCCTTGCCGCCATGTGGATCGGCGAGGCCCTGTGGCTGGTGGCGGCGGTGCTGGGGCTGGGCTTCGTCGCGCAGGAGTTCTATCGGCTCTTCTCCATCATCAAATATGCGGGCGTTGCCTATCTGCTTTTCCTCGCCTGGAAGATGTGGACGGCCCCTGCCGAGGTGCAGGCCGGAGACTTGCCGCGCGATGATTCCGCCTTGCGCCTTTTCATGACGGGCATGGCCCTCACCATCGGCAATCCCAAGATCATGGTGTTCTACCTCGCCCTGTTGCCATCGCTGATTGACCTGAACGCCGTCGGCACACTGGGCCTTGCTGAACTCGTAGCCACCGCCATTCTGGTGATGATGACGGTTGACCTCGCCTGGGCCTTTGCCGCGTCATGGGCGCGCGGCTGGCTCCGCAGCCCGCGGGCCATCCGCATGGCCAACCGCGCCAGCGCCACGGCCATGACCGGCGCCGCCGTTGCAATCGCCACCCGCTAGCTTTAGCAAGGGCCGATGACCGAGCCGTTCTGGAAAACCAAATCCCTCGACGACATGTCCCGCGAAGAGTGGGAGAGCCTGTGTGATGGCTGCGGGCGCTGCTGTCTCAACAAACTTGAGGACGAAGACACCGGCCACTTCCTCTACACCCGCGCCGCCTGCAAGCTGCTCGATCTCAAGACCTGCCGCTGCACCGACTATCCCAACCGCGCCAAGCGCGTACCCGATTGCGTGACGCTGACACCGGAAGTGATCGACGGCCTCGGCTGGCTTCCCGAAACCTGCGCCTACCGCCTGCTCGACGAAGGCAACCCGCTGCCCTGGTGGCACCCGCTGGTCTCGGGAACGCAGGAGACCGTGACCGAAGCCGGCATCTCCATCGCCGGCATGGCCTATTCCGAAGAGGGCATCCGTGTCGACGACCTGATCGACCACCTGTGGAAGCTGCCGAAGGCCAAGCGCAAGAAGCGCGACTGACGGTTCACTTCACCATCGCCGCTTCGACGAGATAGCGTTCGGGGCCATGCACCACGCTGCCGAAGGGGTAACAGGTGGAGAGCACCAGCCTGTGACCCGGTGCATGGGCATCAATGCCGCTCTTGTTCCAGTCCGCCACCCGCATGCCGGTGACGGCATAGCGGAAGGTGAGGCCGTCGCTCCTCGTGATGCTGATGAGGTCGCCCACTACCACATCCTTGAGGAAGGCGAAATGCGTATCGCGGTGCGCGGCGATGACGCTGGTGCCGCGCTCGCCGGGCCGTGGTGTTTCCGCCACATGTGCTGGCCCGAAGGCGAGCGATTCCGGCGTGGCGCCATTGAGCACGATTGCCGACGCGCCGATGCGGGGAATGCTGATCTCCGCCACCGGCCAGGTGTCGGCCCAGCTCCACGGCTTTACCGCTTCGCCCGTGTCCACCGATTGCGAGAAGGCCCGCGCCAGCAACACCTGGCTGACCTCGGCCTTGAGCATGATCCAACTCGACTTGCCCAGCATGAGCACGGCTCCGGCAATGCAGATGACGGTGAGGAGATTGAGGATGGACCGGCGGCGGGGGGTCGCCGGCCCATCTTTCCGCGCATGCCCGGCGGGCAGTGCAAATCCCTTTTCAGGCATGCGCGTAGCGGGTGTGATCGTGGTCACGTCAGGCGGCCTTGGGCGTCATGGCGCGGGCGAGGAGATGGAAGGCGAGCGCCAGGAGCGCCATCAATCCACCGAGGATCGCCAACAGCCCGGCGGGTGTGGCCGTCTGCGGCAGGGCCACCTGCTGCGGAGCGCTGGCGCTGACCGGTGATTCCGCGACGGCAAGCTGCGCGTAAGCATCAGCCATGGCATCGCGTTCCTTCGGGCTCTGCGGCGCGGGCAGGGGAATGTCCTTGCCGAACACCTTCTCGAAGTTCCAGCCGGCGGGCAGGTTCAGCGGCACCTCGGCGCGCGTCAGCGGCTGGTTGGCCGGACGCTTCGGTGACTTGTCCACCGCAATCAGGCTCGTCTGCGATGAGACGATCTGGTGCGTGAGGGCGACCGCGAGCACCTGCCTGTTCGCATCTTCCATGGTGATCTGGTTCAGCGTGGCAGCCGTCTCGATCTCGGCCACCTTGCGATGTGCCCAGAGCTTGGAGATGCCCTTGCCCTGTGCCGCTGCCGAGACGGGCAGCGAAACAGACCACGGCGTATCACCAATCATGCCGTCGACCTCCAGCGTGCCCTTGAGCGACGGCGCTTCCGCCATCATCAACACCGGCTCGCCGCGATAGAGGTCAGGCAGCTGCGAAGGCGTCAGCACCGTGGCCGAACCATCGATCGTGGCGGCAAGGCCCGTCACAACAGGCTGGCCGATCTTGGTGAACAGCTCTTCCATGCGCGACTTCACCTGGTCCACCTCGCTGATGAGCGTGAAGGTGCCGCGCCCCATCTCGGCAGCGCGCGTCATCAGGTAGGTGTTCGGCGCCGATCCGATGCCCACCATGAAGATGCGGCTGCGGCCACGGCCCTGGCCGATTGTCGCGAACAGTTCCTGCTCGTTGCCGATGGCGCCGTCGGTGATGAACACCACCTGGCGGAGCGTGCCCGCATCGTTGGCATTGCTGTCGATGAACGCCGCCTTCAGCGCCGGCACCATTTCCGTGCCACCATTGGCCTGCAGGGCCGAGACGAAGGCGCGCGCCTGGTTCAGATATTCCGCATTGGCCGGAACGGCATCGCGGAACAGCACGTCAAAGGTATCATCGAAGCGCACGACGTTGAAACGGTCCTGCGGCTTCAGCGTGTCGAGGCCCTGCAACAGCGCATCCTTGGCCTGCTGCATGGAGGGGCCATCCATCGAGCCAGAATTGTCGATGACGAAGACCGTCTCGCGCGGCTTCACCGGGCCAACGGCGGCAACCGAGGGCGGCGTGACGGTGGCGAGCAGGTAATCCTTGCCCTGCACGGTTTCGCGGAAGAGGCCGACCTGCGGGGCCGTGCCCTTGGCGGTCCAGGTCAGTTCGAAATCACGGTCAGCCGGAATCTCGGCACCATCCAGCACCAGCTTGCGATGGCTGTCGTCGATTGTGTCGATCTTCACCGTGTGATGGTGTGATGTGACATCGGCCAGCGCAAAACCTGCCGAGAGGTCGACACTGATCGTCACGGGATTGACCGGTTCGGTCTTGCGCGAGTCCAGCACCGGTGGCGAGATGCGGTCGCGGTCCGGCACGGGATCGTCGACCGTGCTGCCGTAGCCGTTGGAGCCGAAATCCACCGTCTGCACCAGCGGCGCGGGATTGTAGCGCGGTGCCACCACCAGCGGCAGGCGGAGCGAATAGGTGCCGTTCGACTGGTGAATGGTCTCCTGGTACTCGATCTGCACCACCACCGTGTCATGCGGCCCGATGTTGGCCACCGAGTTGGTGAAGATGTTGGGGCGTTCCTGCTCCAGCAGCGAGGCGGTTTGCCCGGCAGCCTTGGCCTGTTCGTAGATGACCTTGGCCTCCTGCTTCTCCTTCACCTCGCCCACGATGACGCGGTTGCCCGCCACGATCTTGAGCGTATCCACCGCCGCGCTTTCCGGCAGCGGGAAGACATAGACGCCCTCCACCCAGCCGTTGGCCGGGTTGGTGAAACGCTGGGTGATGATGGTGCGGCCCGTGGGGCCGGAAATGGTGACGGTGTAGTCAGCCCCGAGCCGCGGGGCCTCCAGATACTTCCCCTCCCGCGATTTGAGGAGAAGGCTGCCGCTCGTCATGTCGTTGGGCGTGACGAAGGGCGTGGCCGCCCCGGCGCTGCCGATGAAGGCCGCGAAGGCCACCACCACCAGCAATAACCAGGCGACGATACTGTCGATGTGGGATTTGATCCGGCTTTCTGCACCGCCGGGAAGCGTCCTGCTCTGCACTTTTCGTTCCTCCGAGTTGAGCACCCTCGGATGTTTCAGTTACGGACAATTCCGGTGCGCCGCCAACGTGAACTCCGTCTTTCTTCTGCCGGAATCCGCCCGCTGTTTCTTGCGTATGGTGCCACTGTGCGGTTATGTACGGTTTTGTGTGGGGGGCCACGCACGGGAACGGGACATGTCGGATGAAGATCTCTCGGCGGAGGAGAACCGGGCCATCACAGGCCTGATCCGCGAGGAATTGGCCAAGCGAAGGCTCACCCGCGCCGCCCTGGCGGATGATGCCAAACTGTCGCTCTCCACCCTGGAGAAGGCCATGGCCGGGCAGCGGCCCTTCACGCTCGCCACCGTGGTGCGGCTGGAATCGGCGCTCGGCATGAAACTGCGGCGCACGGGCAATGGCCACGCCGCGGCGGAAATGGCGCTGGCGCCGGAATCCCTCGGCTCCTATTCGCGCCCGGCGGTGAAATGGCTGGAAGGCAGCTACCTGACGCTGCGCCCATCCTTCAGCGTGACCAAGGGCATCTACGCCTACCGCACCGAAATTGGCTGGGACACCGCCCTCTCGCAACTCGTGTTCCAGGAAAGCGAACGCCTCGACACCGCCTACAAACAGGATGGCTATGTGTCGGTGCCGCACCAGTCCGGCTACATCTATCTCGTCACCAACAAGCACGGCCAGCACCGCATGGCGACCCTGTCACGGCCGATGATCGGGGGAGAGATGTTCGGGCTCCTCGCCACGCTGCAATCCGGCAAGGGCGCAACCCTGATGCCGATTGCCGTGCCGATCGTGCTGATCCCCGTGCGCCGCTTCGCCGAAGTGCCCCGCTTCGGCCTGATCAAGCCGGAAGAGGCGGACTACGCACCTTACGAAAAACTGCTGCGCCGCTGCATCAACGAACCCTTCATCATCCTCCAGCCGGAGTGATCAGGCCGCTTTCGGGCGCTTGATGAGGGGCACGGCCTTCTTCACGATGTCGCTGAAATCCTGCCCGCCCGCATCCATGTGCGCAAAGAAGAATTTGCGCATGCGCGGTTCCCAGAACTTGTTGATGTGTTCCGCAACACCTTCCAGCGCTTCCTTTTCAGGGTAGCTCTTGAAGAAATCGCCGATCTGGTTCGCCATGCGCACAGTGTCACGCACTTCCATGTTCGTCTCCGTCAAAAATCATCACCCCGTCTTTGGACAGGGCCGCGAGTGAAAGGCCTGCCTCGCGGGCAAGGCGGTGGGCCAGCGCCGTTGGCGCGGAAATCGTGGCGAGTGCACTGATGCCGGCAAGCGCACACTTCTGCACCAGTTCGAAGGAACAGCGCGACGACATGAGCGCAAAACCATCCGTGGGCGAAACATGGGCGCGGGCCATGGCACCGATCAGCTTGTCCAGCGCATTGTGGCGGCCCACGTCCTCGCGCGCCAGCAGGATGCCGCCATCACTGCCGCACCACGCCGCCGCATGAACAGTGCGGTTGACGGCGTTCATTGGCTGGAAGCCGGGCAGGGATTCAAAGGCGAGAGCGACAGCGGACGGCATCAGTGGACGGTGCTTCAGCTTGCCCTCGGGCATGCGGATGGCGTCTTCCATCTCGGCGATGCCGCACAGGCCGCAGCCCACACGGCCTTCGAGCGACCGTGCAACCATCCGTTCACGGATCAACTTGTCTTCCGGCACCGCCACATCCGCCGTGAAGCCTTCGCCGGAGGGAAAGGCGAGGACATTGGCAACATCGGCGGCATGGGCCACAAGGCCTTCCGACAGCACGAAGCCGATGGCGAAATCTTCAAGGTCGGCCGGCGTCGCCATCATCACGGCATAGGGTACACTGTTGATGTGCAGCGCCACCGGCACTTCCTCCGGCAACAGCCAGATGGTGAGTTCGCCATTCAATTGG
>CALMLK010000105.1 GCA_937868035.1 uncultured Alphaproteobacteria bacterium | reverse complement strand
CGTCTGAACAATCCTGAGGGCAGCGGATTTTCGCTGCCCTCTTTCATTTGGAGAGAGGTATGACTCAATCACTGAAGGGGCGGTCCGTCGCGGTGACGGGCGGATCGAAAGGCATCGGCAAGGGCATTGCGCGCGTTTTCGCGCAGGCGGGTGCAAAGGTGGGCATCATTGCGCGCCATGCCGAGGCAGCCGAGGCCGCGGCGCGCGAAATCGGCCACGGCGCATTCGGCGTCGCAGGCGATGTCACCAGCAAGGCGTCGATTGCAGAGGCCCTGGCTCAAGTTGCCAAACGCAATGGCGGCCTTGACGTGTTGTGCGCCAACGCCGGCATCTTTCCTCCGGCGCGGCTGGAGGAAATGACCGAAGCCCAATGGGACGAGGTGCAGAACACCAACCTCAAGGGCACTTTCCTTTCGGTGCAGGCCGCTGTTCCATTCCTGAAGACATCAGATCAGGGGCGCATCGTGCTGACGTCATCGATCACGGGTCCTGTCACCGGTTTTCCTGGGTGGACGCACTACGGGTCCACCAAGGCGGGGCAACTGGGCTTCATGCGCACGGCCTGCATCGAACTGGCGAAATACGGAATCACCGTGAACGCCGTCATGCCCGGCAACATCCTGACGGAAGGCCTGATCGAGATGGGCGAGGCCTATCAGCAGTCCATGGCGAATTCGATTCCGCTGAAGAAGCTCGGCACGGTGGACGACATCGGCCACGCCGCGCTGTATTTCGCGTCGAAGGAAGCAGGCTACGTCACGGGGCAGACGATCATCGTCGATGGCGGACAGATCCTGCCGGAAAGTCTCGACGCACTGGCGCAGGCCTGAGACAGAACGAAAAACGGCCCGGAGTTCAATCCGGGCCGCAAAGCCGTTGGCCAGACGGGGGGCATCAAGGCCAACGTCGTTTCACCGTGGCCGCTTAGCTGCGGCTGCGGTTGGTGTTGCCCTTGTCGTTGTTCTCGTGGAGCATCCGCAGCTGCACATAGCGGTCATGGCAGAATTCCATGGCACCGGGCGTCAGCTGGATTTCGGATGCCGACTGGAAGCGGGCGCAATCATAGCCCGAGGCGCGGGTGCTTTCACCGTAGGACGTTGATGCGGCGGCGAGATTGGCCGACAGCGTGAGGGCCGCAAGAGAAATAAGAACATATTTCATTTCAGTCTCCAGATAAGGCCCGCATGATCAGCGTCAGAACTGCAGGGTGTGCTGACAGAGCGGGCCGGGGCGTGCAGTTCATGGCGCGTCGTCTAGGTGCTTCGCGCAATGGAGACTTTGAGGCTGTCTTGATTTTGCCTTGAGATTGCGGCCAGTTTCACTCCATAAGGCGGCTGCGGGGCTCCATCACAGAGGCAACTTGTGTCGTTCCGCTTCTCCACATTTGAATTGGACATGGACCGCCGCGAGTTGCGGCGCGACGGCATTGCCGTGCCTGTAGAACCGCAAGTCCTTGATCTCATCGCCTTTCTTGTGACCAACCAGGACCGGGTGGTGAGCCAGGAGCAGATCTTCGATGCGGTCTGGCAGGGACGTGTGGTGTCGCTCTCGACGCTGACCAGCCGAATCAATGCGGCCCGCGCGGCGCTGGGAGATTCCGGCCAGAGCCAGACTTTGATCAAGACTGTGCCGCGCCGGGGCTACCGCTTCGTCGGCGACGCCATTGCGGATGGTGAGAACTTGTCACCACTGAATGGGACAAGCGCAGTGGTCCTCCCACGGATGAGCACACAAGAGATCCGGTTCTGCGAAACACCGGACAAGGTCCGCATTGCCTATTCCACCGTGGGTGATGGCGAACCGCTGGTGAAGGCCGGCAATTGGCTGAACCATCTCGAACATGATTGGGATGGCCCGGTGTGGAGTCATCTCCTGAAGTGGATGGCGAGCAAGTGGCAGCTCACGCGCTACGACGCGCGCGGCAACGGGCTGTCGGATTGGGACGTGGACGAAATATCCTTCGATGCCTTCGTGCGCGATCTCGAATCCGTCGTGGATGCCGCGGGGCTGGAGACCTTCTCGCTGTTCGGTGCCTCGCAAGGATGCGCCGTCAGCATCGCCTACGCGGTCAAGCATCCCGAACGGGTAAAGAAGCTGGTGCTCTATGGTGGCTTTGCGCTGGGCCGCAGGCTTCGCGGGTCGCCTCAGGACAATGAACTGATCGATGCCATGCTCACGCTGATGCGCGCGGGATGGGGACAGGAGAACCCGGCATTCCGCCAGGTCTTCACCTCCAACTTCGTTCCGGGCGGAAGTGCCGAGCAGGTGGACTGGTTCAACAATCTGCAGCGGATCACCACCTCGCCTGGCAATGCCGTGCGCATCCGCAGCGTGTCGGACACGCTGGATGTCACGCACCTGCTAGAGCAGGTGAAGGCACCCACGCTTGTGCTGCATTGCCGGGAGGACGCCATGCAGCCGTTCGAGGAGGGCCGCCGGATTGCGGCGCGTATTCCCAACTCGTCATTCGTCGGTCTTGAAGGCAAGAACCATCTCATCCTGGAGAAGGACGAGGCATGGCCGCGCTTCCGCGAGGCGGTGTGTGCCTTCCTTGAGAGTTAGACGGCGATACCGAACAGCTTGCCGACACCTGCCGTGACGGCCATGGCGAAGACACCCCACAACACAACGCGCATGATCGCTGGTGCCATGGGCGCCGCACCGGCTTTCGCCCCCAGCGCACCGAGGATCGCAAGGGTGATGACCGAGACGACCAGCACCACGGGGATGATGGTTCCGGCAGGCGCGAAGATCGCGGCCAGCACGGGAATGGCGGCGGCAATGCTGAAGGTGACGCCGGATGCCAGCGCTGCCTGCAAGGGATTTGCGACATGCACTTCCGAAAGGCCCAACTCGTCCCGCACATGGGCCGCGAGCGCATCCTTCTCGTGAAGTTCGCGGGCGACGAGGAGCGCGGTCTTATCGCTGAGACCGCGTTCGCGGTAGATAGCCGCCAGTTCTTCCAGCTCCTCTTCCGGTGAATCCTTCAGCGCCTGCGTTTCGCGGGCAATATCGGCCCTCTCGATATCGGATTGCGAGGAGACGGAGACATATTCGCCCGCAGCCATGGACATGGCACCAGCAGCCAATCCGGCAACGCCGGCAATGAGCACCGCGGTGGGATTGGGATCAGCGGCGGCAACGCCCACGACCAGCGACGATGTGGAGACGATGCCATCGTTGGCGCCCAGCACGGCGGCGCGGAGCCAGCCGCTGCGCGTGAGATAGTGGGGATCGTCGGGATGGGCGGATGGCTTGGTCATGGTTTCACCTGTTGTGGTCGAAAGGTAAGACCATTCGCCGGTGGTGTCGCGCCCAAGATTGCCGCAGGTGCGCTCAGGAGGCCGTGCGGAGATAATTCTCGCACAGGCCCAGTGTGCCTTCCGTGTAGGGCAGGCCCATGGATTTCGCGAGGTCGGTTTCGTGGTGCGAACCGATCCAGGCCACCAGCAGCAGGCGCCGCAGCATCACGAAGGTGGGAATCTCCGCTTCGTCTTCCTTCGACAGGTTGATGACGCGGCGGTAGCCTGTCTTCCAGCTCTCGATCAGGCCCGGCACCTGTGGCTCGTGCTCGTAGAACGAGACGGGCGTCGCCGCATCGTACATGTACCAGCCGAAACCGCAGTCATCGAAGTCGATGACCTTCACGGCATCGCCATCAATGAGGAGATTGGCAAGGCGCAGGTCGCAGTGGATGAGACCGAAGCGCTCCTGTCCCTTGCCATAGGCCGCGAGGCGCTTTCCGATGAGTTCGACCGTGCGGCCAAACAGCTTGGCGCGCTCCGTATCCACGCCCATGCCATCGCGCCAGCGGCCCCAATGGGGCTTGTTCTCGCCGAGGCTCGTTTCGAAATCCCAGGTGAAGCGGGTGAACCACGGCGGGCGCTTCCACTTCTGGGTATGGAGATGCATGCGGGCCGTGACTTCGCCGAGCACTTCGAAGGGCTTCGACAGATCCTCGCCGATCCCGGGCTCCGCACCCGTCTCCCACTGCGAAAGAACGATGTTGCGGGCGCGCGGCATGGTCTTGTGGCCGAGCAGCTGGATGAGTTCGCCGTCCCTGCCCTTCACCGGCACGGGTGTCGTCACCACGCCGGTATTGCGCAGGTCGATGAGCCAGGCGAGTTCCGAGGCAATTGCCGTTTTCGAGTGATAGCCGTCGCGGTGGATGCGGAGCGCCCAGCGGCGGCCGTCGGCGGCCTCCACCTTGTAGGTGGCGTTCTCGGAGATGTTCAGCAGCTTGACCGTGAGCGGCGATGGCAGGTCGTAGAGCCTGGTTGCCGCCTCCGCCAGTTCGAGCAGAATGGGCAATTGCTGCTCATGGGTCAGCGCGTCAAAGTCAGCCACGTCCGTCTCTCCCCTCAGCTTTTCCGTCCTTCAATACCTGCCAGAACGGCTTCGATCTCGGCAAGACCCTTCTCAACGTCCGCCGTGGTGCCAGACATGTAGAGACGGCCCGCCGCGCCGATCATCTGCACGTCCACCAGCGTCAGTTTCGGGGCGGCCTTCTCCGCGGCGTTGGCGGCGATGGCGGCATAGAGCGCCGGCACCATTTCCACCACCAGCAGGGTTTCGCCGGGCATCACCATGGAAGCCTGGCGGTTGCGGTTGATGATCACCGCATGCTGGTCGGCGATGTTCTCGATCACGTCCGTGTAGAGCAGCTTCGGCGCCAGCTGGTCGCCCTCGGTGAGGCCCATGCCCTTCAGCACTGCACGGCCTGCGGCAAGAAGCTTGTCCTTGTCGTTGCCATGGATTTCCAGAATGCCGAACTGACGCTCGACAAACAGGATTCCCGGCTCAAGGTCCGGATCGGCCTTGAGGGCGAGGTCCATCACGCGCTCGATCATCAGGCCGGGCGCGACCTCGATGATGAGGGCGTGCTGGCCGGCATAGGGCGG
>CALMLK010000104.1 GCA_937868035.1 uncultured Alphaproteobacteria bacterium | reverse complement strand
GAGGTCAGCGGAGAGACTTCCGGTGCATTCGTCCCGCACAATGTCTCCGCCACCTTGTCACATTCGAAGGCCATCTCGACCGCGAAGCGTTGCTTGGCCTGGTTCAGCAGCGTAGCGGCGTCGGGCGTGGCCTCGTTTCCCTCCTCCGCGCCGTTGCTGCAATCCGGCAGGCCGAAGAACGTGTAGTCTGCCTCGGTGCTGGCCTTGAGCTTGGCGGACTCGATCCGCAGCGGCCGGTTGGGCGGATCCTGGAGCGTGCCGTTGACGGCGCGCACCGTGTAGCAGCCGGCGAAATAGCTGGTCTTGCCCGCACCATCCCTGGCGCGCACGGCCGTCGGCACCGCGTAGAACACCGACCCTGCGGCACCATCCGATGTCACCCGTCCGGTGATCACGTCGACGCTCTCCGTCCCCGCGTAGCCTTTGACATAGGCATCGAAGCTCTTGGCGGGTGGCGCGGTGAAGTAATCATAGGCGCGGGCGTATTCGTGGCGGTTCACCGCATTGTAGAGCGAACGCACGAGGCTCGCCGCGTCCGAGCGGTCGTCCATGTAGGCTACGTCCGCCCAAGCGCGGGGGCTGAGCGCAGCAAGTGCGAGAATGGCAAGACAGAAACGGCGCATGAATGGCTTCCCCGGTGTGGAAGCCGCACCAGACTAGAACGGAACCTCATCGTCAAGGTCACGCGCGAAACTCTGCTTGGCACCGCCGCCCGCCGCGCGCGGGCGTTCCATCGGCGAGGATGCGCCAAAGTCGTCGCCGCCGCCGAAGCCGCCGCTGCTCGCCCCGCTCTCGCTGCCCGGGCGACCGCCCAGCATCGTCAGCTCACCGCGGAAATTCTGCAGCACCACTTCGGTCGAATATTTCTCGGCACCCGACTGGTCCGTGTACTTGCGCGTCTGCAGCTGGCCCTCGATATAAACTGTCGAGCCCTTCTTCAGATACTGCTCTGCCACCTTGGCCAGCGCTTCGTTGAAGATCACCACGCGGTGCCATTCCGTCTTTTCCTTGCGTTCCCCGCTGTTGCGGTCGCGCCAGCTTTCGGATGTGGCAATCGAGAGGTTGACGATGGGCTTGCCATCTTGCGTGTGGCGCACTTCCGGATCACGTCCGAGGTTGCCCACCAAAATCACCTTGTTCACCGATCCAGCCATCACGCGTCTCCCTTGTCACATCAGATAGGCACTGTTCATCGCCGTCATAGTCCCCGTCGCAGGGCGCTGCATCCGCTAAACACCGCCGTCCACAACCAGAACATGTTCGCTATATGTTCCATGAAACGACAAAAAACAAGACCCTGATTCTGCAACCAGGGTCCCGTTATTGTGCGTTTGCGAAAACGAACAGTCCGAATGCCTTATCCACGATGGAAAAAGCGCACGATCTTGTTCAGCGTCTTCGACTTGCGGTTCGCCGGAGCATGATGGCGAGCCTTGACGTCATGCATCATCGCGGTGCTGTAAACGTCTGAATATGTTTCAAGAATCCAGTTCATGGTAAGTCCTCGTAAAATCTTGGTTCGGGGTTTTTCCCGATGTCTGCAAGGTATCTTCGCAGGCGCACAAAGACAAACGGCGAAAAGTGACATGACATGTTAGAAAAAGTTACACGACTTGTGCTAACGTCCCGCCATGGCCCGCCGACTCCCCTCGCTCAATGCCCTGAAAGCCTTCGAAGCCGCCGCCCGGAACGAGAGTTTCACCGATGCGGCGGGCGAACTCTTTGTCACTCACGCCGCCATCAGCCGCCATATCCGGGAGCTGGAGGAATATCTCGGCACGGAATTGTTCACCCGCACCGGCCGGGGCGTCGAACTCACCGCCCCGGGCCGCATCTTCGGCCAGAAGCTCACGCCCCTCTTCGACCAACTCGCTGATGCAGCGCGCGAAGCCGCAGCCGTGGGCGATGCCCGCACCCTGAAGGTGTCTGTGGAGCCTGCCATCGCCTCGCGCTGGCTGGTGGGCCGCATCGGCAAGTTCAGCGACCTTCATCCCGATATCGAACTCTCCATTGATGCCTCCAACCGCCTCATCGATTTCTACGCCGACGACTATGACCTCGGCATCCGCTATGGCCGCGGCCCCTGGGACGACGTGGAGATGTTCAAGCTGTCGGATGTGGTGATCTTCCCCGTCTGCGCACCCAAGCTCATCGCCGATCAGCCGGCCCTGCAGCCCGCCCAGTTGGACGACTTCACCCTCCTCCACGAAAGCCGCAAGGAATACTGGGCCGACTGGCTCAAGGAAGCGGGCGTCCGCGCCGAGATGGACTGGCGCGGCACCGTTTTCCAGAACCACCTCGCCATCGAGGCCGCAGAGGCCGGACAGGGCTTTGCCCTGGGCGACCAGATCCTCTGCACTGATTCTCTTGTGGAAGGCTGGCTCTTGCGCCCCTTCTCAATCGACATGAAGGATCACGGCAGCTATTGGATTGTCCGCAAGAAAGGGTCCAAGGAGCAAGCCACGGCCCGGGCCTTCCGCGAATGGCTGATGGGCGAGATGGTGGAAACCAATCGCCGCTTCCAGTTGATCCGCGCGAAGGACCAGAAACCGTTGGCCAAGACTGCTCCGGCTGCGTGAGGAACCATGGCGAAGACTGGCAAGACGAAGACGGCGGCAGCTAAGCCGCGCCCGAAGAAGCTCAAGTACGACTGCCTGAAGTGCCCGGGCTATTGTTGCTCCTATCCCGTCATTGAAGTGAAGGACCGCGACGCGGCCCGCATCGCAAAGCATTTCGGACTGACACTTCCCGCGGCCGAAAAGAAATATTTCAAGTCTACGCACGGCTACAAGCGCATCATGCGCCGCAAGGCGGACACGCACTACGGCAAGATCTGCCAGTTCTTCGATACCGAAGCCCGCCGCTGCACCATCTATCTCGCGCGCCCCTCGACCTGCCGCGAATTCCCCGGCGACGACAACTGCGGCTACTACGACTTCCTCAAGTTCGAACGCGAAACCCAGGAAGACGAGACCTTCATCTCTTCGACTTGGAACATCGAGAACTGAACGTCACCGCGGCGCAGAAAACCCGCCCCATTCCTGTCAAATTAACCGCGCAAGCGTTGCGGCGCTGCCAGCCATTGAAGGATGGCAGCCAATGGAGTGTGATGTGGGGATGAACCAGGCGATGCACGTAACGGCAGGGCGATGGGCAGTGGCAGCAAGTGCCATCGGCCTCATGGCGGCTGTACCCTCCACGGCAGTGCGGGCGGGCAACGTGATCGAACTGGGTTACGTCGTCGATGTCGCGGGCTCGACGGTCCTCAAGGCAAGCTACCGCGCCGAGATCAGCGGCGGCAGTTTCGAAGCCTCGCTCTTTGGCAAGACCTCCGGCGTCTCCAACATGTTCACCGGCTACAAGATGAACCTCTCCGCCTCGGGCACCGTGGACGGCGAGCGCTTCATTCCCGGCGTCTACGGCAACGACCGCAAGAAGAAGGGCAAAAAGGCCAAATCGACCGACGTGACCTGGCAGCCGGGCGGTGGCGTCACCGTCTCCTACTCCGGTGAAGTGCAGCCCCCGCCATCGGCCGTGGCCTCGGCACTGGGCAAGTCAACGTCCGATCCGCTCACCGCAATCCTGAAGATGGCCAACAGCCAGCAGGACAAGCCCTGCTCCGGCAAGTACCGCGTCTACGATGGCAAGGATGTGTTCGACCTGGCCTTGGCCTTCCGCAAGGACGCCGGCAACGCCATGGAATGCAAGCTGACCTGGACACCGGTTGCAGGCGTGGCCGTGGACAAGGGCGACACGGAAGTGGAAACCTACGCGCTCACCCTGGGGCCTGTGCAGTTGTCGTCAGGCAAGGTCTTGCATGTGCCGCTGCAAGTGGTGGGCAAGACCAAGGGCATGACTGTCACCGTATCCGCCGCCAGCGTCTCCGTGGATGGCCAGCAGGTCAGCGCACAGGCCGGCCAGTAGCCACCTCCCCGACACCCATCACTTGATGTTCAGAAGCGGTACCGCAAGCCGGCGGTGATGAAGGTCGATCCGCTCACCACGTCATCGAACAATCCGAACACACCCGAACGGTGGTGGTAACGCACCAGCAGTTCCAGGTTCTTGTTCTCCGGATTGGCGAAGGTGATTTCCGGGCCCATGTAGTGCAGCAGCTTCGCGGCTTCCGACTTGCTGTCACGGCTGCGCTCGAATTCCGAGGTTTCCGTGAGGTAGCTCACGCCCGTGTTCACGGCGATGGTGGTGTAGACGTAGTCGTTCCAGGGCAGGTTGTCGTAGCGCAGGTAGGCAGCAGCCCAGCCTTCGCCCAGGTCTTCATCGCCGAAGCGGAACGAGCCGCCCACTTCGCCTTCAACAAACAGATGATCACCGATCACCGGCGGCAGGATGCCTCCCGTGATGTCGTTCACCGAGCCGAAGCGGTGCGAATAGGCAAGCCCGACGACGCCAAGGTCGGCCATGTCGTTGCGCCACGGCGCATACATGCTCTCCACAAAATTCGTCCACGTCGCCTGCCCTGCGAAGATTGCGATCGAGTCATTTCCCGGAACGCTGTCATCGGCGCGTGCGGTGGTCAAAAAGGTGGCCAGCGAAACGACCACGAACATCAGCCGGACGAAGAATGACACGGGGAAAAATTCCGCAAATCAGAGGGGTTGCATTGACTCACCTTTTAAGGTGTCCACTTGCCCTTGCAAAGCCATTTTTCCGGTGTTCCCGCCATTTGAGGCGCAGCGGCACAATAACCCGCCACCGGCAAGCTGGACTGCCTGACTCCCGGGCATTGAGTCTTGCCAAACAGCCCCGGTTCCCTTAGCGCGGCGGCCCAATCCTGAATACGGCGGCCTCAATGACACCCTCCCCGCACCTCCGCCATTCCGTCACGGCCGGCCTTCTGCTGGTGGGCGGGGCTGCGCTCACCTGGAGTTTCGGCGGCACCATCCGCCGCTTCATCGAGGCCGACAGCTGGACGGTTGTCTTCTGGCGCTCCTATTTCGCCACCGTTTTCCTGCTGCTCTACATGGCCGTGAAGCACGGGCCTCAGGGCACGGTGGATCATTTCCGCGGCATGGGTTGGCCGGGCCTTGCTGTGGGAACCTGCTTCTGCATCGCCTCCACGTCCTTCGTGGTGGCCTTGGCCCACACGACGGTCGCCAACATTCTGCTCATGCAGGCAGGCGCGCCCCTCTTCGCCGCCCTCATCAGCTTCCTCGTGTTCCGCGAATCCGTGAGCCGCGGCACCTGGATCGCCATTGCCGCAGTGATCACCGGCGTCGCCATCATGGTCTCGCAATCCTTCACCGGAGAAGTCTCGCTGATCGGCGACGGCCTGGCCCTGGTCATCACCATCGCCTTCTCAATCGCAACCGTCATC
>CALMLK010000103.1 GCA_937868035.1 uncultured Alphaproteobacteria bacterium | reverse complement strand
CGCCGCCGAGATCACACCCGTGTTTGACGAGTTGAAGGCCTTCCTCACCGCCTTTGTCCCGCAGGCACTGGACGTGCAGGCGAAGCGCCACGCCCGCCATGCACCCAAGGCCTTCACCGCCCGCTTCGCCATCGCCAACCAGAAGGCGCTGGGCGAAACAATGATGCGCGCCGTGGGCTTCGATTTCCATCACGGCCGTCTTGACGTGTCGCATCATCCCTTCTGCGGCGGCGTGCCCACCGATGTGCGCATGACCACGCGCTACGATGAGGGCGATTTCCTCTCCGCCATGATGGGCGTGCTGCATGAGACGGGTCACGGCCTCTATGAGCAGAACCTGCCAAAGGCCTGGTCTCACTGGAGCGTGGGTTCGGCGCGCGGCATGGCCGTGCACGAAAGCCAGAGCCTCTTCGTGGAGAAGCAGATCGGTCGCAATCCCGCCTTCTGGCATTGGGCGCTGCCCGTGGTGCAGCAGCACCTGGGTGCGGAAGCACTGCCGGGCTGGACGCATGACGACATCATGCAACATGTCCACAAGGTGAAGCCCGGGTACATCCGCGTCGATGCTGATGAAGTGACCTACCCCATGCACGTGATCCTGCGTTACGAACTGGAGCAGGACCTGATCGCCGGTCGCATGGAGGCACAGCACATTCCCGAGGCCTGGGATGCGAAGATGACGGTCTATCTCGGCCTCTCCACCCGCGACAACATGAAGGACGGCCCCATGCATGATGTGCATTGGCCGTCGGGGGCCTTCGGCTATTTCCCCAGCTACACGCTGGGCGCACTCCTTGCCGCGCAACAGGCCGCCGCCATTCACCACGTCCACCCCGACATGAACGACGCCCTGCGCCGCGGCGACGTGACGGCGCTCAACGATTGGCGGCGTGCCAACATCTGGTCGAAGGCATCGACCCTCTCGACTCCCGAACTCATCACCGCCGCAACCGGCGAGCCGCTGACGGCCCGCCACTTCATCGCCCATCTGCGCGAGCGCTACGGCGAATAGCGGGTGCAGCCAGATCAGCGGTTGCAACAGGTCCAGCCCTGCCGTAAGGGCGGCGCGCCATGATGACCAATGCCATTCCGACCGATCTTGCCGGCGCCGTGCTCTCCATTGACCTCGCTGCCCTGCAGGACAATTACCGCGCGCTCAGCAAGAAGGCTGGCAAGGCCACCTGCGGCGCGGCGGTGAAGGGCAACGCCTATGGCCTCGGCCTCGAACCCGTGGCGCGGGCCCTCTGGGACGCCGGCTGCCGCGACTATTTCGTGGCGCGCCCCAAGGAAGGCGAAGACCTGCGGACCCTCCTGCCACAGGCGGTCATCTACGTGCTCGACGGACTCTTTCCCGGACAGGCCGAATTCTATGCCCGCAACGATCTGCGGCCGGCACTCATCTCGCTTGAGGAAGCCCGCGAGTGGGCTGCTTTTGGCCGCCGCTATGGCCGTGCCCTGCCCTGCGCCATCCATGTCGACACCGGCATCAACCGCCTCGGCCTCACACTGCCGGAATTCGACGTGCTCGTGAATGATGCGGACCTCCGTTCGGGCCTCGGCATCGCGCTTCTCATGAGCCACCTCGCCTGCGCCGACGATCCGCCCCATGCGCTCAACAGGGTGCAAATGAAGCGTTTCGCAGCACTTCGCAAGATGCTTCCGGAAGTGGCTGCAAGCCTCGCAAATTCCTCGGGAATTTTCCTTGGAAAAGACTACGTCAACGATCTCTGCCGCCCGGGCATTGCCCTCTACGGCGGCAACCCCACGCCGGGGAAAAAGAACCCCATGAAGGCCGTGGCGACCCTTGAGGGTGCGGTGCTTCAGGTCCGCGACGTGAAGAAGGGCGAGAGCGTCGGCTACAGCGCCACATGGAAGGCGCCGCGCGACAGCCGCATCGCCATCCTCGGTGCCGGATACAAGGATGGCGTGCCGCGTCATCTCTCCTCGCGCCAGAAGGATGGCCCGGCTCAGGTCGTCGTGGCGGGCAAGCGCTGCCCCATCGTGGGCCGCGTCTCCATGGACATGATGGGTGTGGATGTCACCGCCCTGCCCAAGGCGAAGGTGACGCGCGGCACCCGCGCCGAAATCCTCGGCCCCCGCCTTCCCATCGATGAGGCGGCAGGCTGGGCCGGCACCATTTCCTATGAGTTGCTCACAAGGCTCGGAAGCCGCTATGCCAGACTGTACTCAGGCACGGCGAATCCAGGGGAATCATGAATCCACTCGCAGGCATAGGTCGGATGGTACTCGGCGTGATGACCGAGACCGGACGCATCTCACTTTTCGCCCGTGATGCCCTGCTGCAGGGACTGACCCCGCGTTACTATATCCGTCAGATCGCGCTGCAGTTCTTCCGCATCGGCTACACCTCGCTGCCGGTCGTTGCGCTCACGGCCTTCTTCACCGGCGGCGCTCTGGCGCTGCAGATCTACCTCGGCTCGTCCCGCTTCAATGCCGAAAGCCTGGTGGCGAGCATCGTGGCGCTGGGCATCACCCGCGAACTGGGACCGGTGCTGGCAGGATTGATGGTCTCGGGCCGTGTCGGCGCCTCGATCGCCGCCGAACTCGGCACCATGCGCGTGACCGAACAGATCGACGCACTGGTGACACTCTCCACCAATCCGCAGAAATACCTCGTTGGCCCCCGCCTTCTCGCCGCCGTGATTTCCCTGCCCCTGCTGGTCGGCATCGGCGATACCATCGGCATCTTCGGCGGCTACATCGTCGGCACGCGTTCGCTTGGCTTCAATGAGTACGCCTACCTCAAGAACACCGCCGACTTCCTGCACACAAGCGACGTGACCTCCGGTCTCATCAAGGCGGCCGTCTTCGGTTTCATCATCGCGCTCATGGGCTGTTACCACGGCTTCAACTCCAAGGGCGGTGCGCAGGGCGTGGGCCGTGCCACCACAAATGCGGTTGTCTCCTCGGCGATCCTGATCCTCGCCGCCAACTTCCTGCTCACCTCGCTGCTGTTCGGGGATTGATGATGGAAGGCCATATCGTCCTCGACAATGTGCAGAAAAGCTTCGGCCCCAAGCAGGTGCTGCGCGGCCTGTCGGTCTCCGTGAAGAAGGGCCGCTCGCTGGTGGTCATCGGCGGGTCGGGGACGGGCAAGTCGGTGATGCTGAAATGCATCCTCGGCATCATCCGCCCTGATGCCGGCAACATCACCGTCGGTGGTGAAAACGTGGTCGGCCTGCGCGGCAAGGACCGTGACGCCTTCCTCTCCCGCTTCGGCATGCTGTTTCAGGGTGCGGCCCTGTTTGACTCGCTCCCCGTCTGGGAGAACGTGGCCTTCGGCCTGATCCAGGGCCGCGGGGTGGCGCGCGCAAAGGCCCGCGACATCGCCACCGACAAGCTGGCCCAGGTGGGATTGTCGGCAGATGTGGGCGCGCTTTATCCGGCGGAACTTTCGGGCGGCATGCAGAAGCGCGTTGCCCTCGCCCGCGCCATCGCAGCCGACCCAGAGATCATCTTCTTTGACGAACCGACGACCGGCCTCGACCCGATCATGGCCGACGTCATCAACAACCTCATCGTCGATTGCGTGAAGCGCCTCGGCGCCACCACCATCTCCATCACCCACGACATGGCCTCGGCCCGCAAGATCGCCGACGACATCGCCATGATCCACAAAGGCCAGATCATCTGGCAGGGCGAAGCCAACAAGGTGAACATGTCCGGCAACGCCTACGTCGACCAGTTCATCCACGGCCGCGCCGAAGGCCC
>CALMLK010000102.1 GCA_937868035.1 uncultured Alphaproteobacteria bacterium | reverse complement strand
TTGTCTCGATGCCTTGCAGATCGAGGCCGGTGCGGGGCGGTTCGACGTCACGCAAGCTGCGGAATTGTTGGCGCAACGCCTGCGCCTTACGCAGCTGCCTCTGATGCATGTGCCGCTTGCCGTCATTGTCTCGGCGATGGAGCGGACCTGCCGGGTGTGTCCGGTCGCGGCAAAATGCCGGCACTAGCAGGAAAACCTCAGTCCAGCCGCCCCTCCCTTGTGTGGTGGCTGGCTTCGCGCCGATCGGACACAGGGGCAGGCAATCCTGCGATTTCCAGAATCAGCTTGCGCTTCACGGCGAGCGCGAAATTGGCGGGCTGGTCGGCGGAGACGACACAGCTGCCCGTGCCGCCGATGATCGTGTCTTCAAAGGCCTGTTCGAGATCATAGGAGACGGGCCGTCCGCTGGCACAGGTGCGGCAGAGCACGGCGAGGCCATTGATGGTGATGCCCTGGGCCAGAACCTGCGCGCGCGCCGCCTCCACACTGGCACCGCCCCAGCTGTTCACACTGTCGGCGGAGAGGTCAATCACCTTGCGTGTGCCCTCATGGACATTGCCGGTGATGGCCTTCCCGGCTGCGACAAGCGCATTGCCGATCGAGTTCCGCCCGCGCGCCGTGCGGGGTGCCGCCAGCAAGGCGCGATTGAAGGCGGCTGCGTCCTCGGGAGAGGCGATGATGGTCCACGGCACCACGGCGATCTGTGAATCCCATTGCCCCCATTCGATATAGGTGACGGCAATCTTCTGGAAACGACCCGTGGAGGCAATGGCCGCCAGCGTATCAGGGTCCGCCAAGGCATCGGCATAGCCCCGGCGCTGGTAGCGGATCTCATCGTTGCCAATGGAACCGGAGGCATCGGCAAGCAGCACCAGTTCAAGGTCCACGGGTTCGGCCCGGACCAGCGGTGCGGCCGGCACCAGACTCAAGAGACAGGCAAGACGCACAAGATTCCGCATGCAGAATGCTCCATCGCCCGGTGGAGCTGCAGATCATGCGGGGAAAAGTGGCGGAATGATGCGGGGCATCTGGCCCCGCACCGTGCTAACCCAGTGACTTGTTGATTTCTTCCGTCATCTTCTTGGCGTCGCCGAAGAGCATCAGCGTGTTGTCGCGCCAGAACAGCGTGTTGTCGATGCCGGCGTAGCCCGACGACATGCCGCGCTTGATGAACATCACCGTCTTGGCCTTCCACACCTCCAGCACAGGCATGCCGTAGATGGGCGAGGCCGGGTCTTCCTTGGCGGCGGGGTTGGTGACGTCGTTGGCGCCGATCACGAAGGCGATGTCGGCCTGGGCGAATTCGCTGTTGATGTCTTCCAGTTCGAAGACTTCATCATAGGGCACGTTGGCTTCGGCCAGCAGCACGTTCATGTGGCCGGGCATGCGGCCTGCCACGGGATGAATGGCGTATTTCACCGTGACGCCGGACTTCTTGAGATGATCGGCCATTTCGCGGAGCGCGTGCTGCGCCTGCGCCACGGCCATGCCATATCCCGGCACGATGATCACGGTTTCGGCGTTCTTCATCATGAAGGCAGCGTCTTCCGCCGAGCCTTGCTTCACCGGCTTGGCATCGCCCTTCGCGGCGGGGCCTGCGCTTTCGCCGCCGAAGCCGCCGAGGATCACCGAGATGAAGCTGCGGTTCATGCCCTTGCACATGATGTAGGAGAGAATGGCACCCGATGACCCCACGAGCGCACCCGTGATGATGAGCGCGGTATTGGCGAGCGTGAAGCCGATGCCCGCCGCGGCCCAGCCGGAATAGGAGTTCAACATCGAGACGACGACGGGCATGTCGGCGCCGCCGATGGGGATGATGAGCAGGAAGCCGAGCACGAAGCTGACCAGCACGATGATCCAGAACAGCGTGGCGGTGGGTGCGGCGTAGAACATCACCACAGCGGCGACGAGCGCCACGGCAAGCGCGATGTTGATGACATGGCGCGCCGGCAGCAGGATGGGCGCGCCCGACATGCGGCCATCCAGCTTCAGGAAGGCGATGATGGAACCGGTGAAGGTGATGGCACCAATCGCTGCACCGAGCGACATTTCGATGAGGCTCTGCTTGTGGATCACGCCATCGGTGGCGATGCCGAAGGCGTCTGGCGCGTAGAAGGCTGCGGCCGCGACGAAGACGGCGGCGAGACCGACGAGGGAGTGGAAGGCGGCCACAAGTTGGGGCATCGCCGTCATGGGAATGCGCTTGGCGGTGATGCCGCCGATGACCGCACCGATGCCAAGTCCACCCATGATCAGCAACCACGGAAGGACGCCCACAGGCTTTGCCAGTGCCAGCGTCGTGAGAACGGCGATGGTCATGCCGAGCATGCCGAACATGTTGCCCTGACGCGACGAGGCGGGCGATGAGAGCCCGCGCAGCGCCATGATGAAGAGCGCGCCGGCGACGAGATAAAGAAGGGCTGCGAGGTTGGCGCTCATCTTATTTCTCTTTCTTCTTGTACATGGCGAGCATGCGCGAGGTGACCATGAAGCCACCGAAAATATTGATGGAGGCAAGCACCAGCGCGATGAAGCCGAAGATCATGGCGAGGGTGGACCCGGAGGCAATCGCCCCTGCCCCGACGGCAAGGAGAGCGCCCACCACGATCACCGACGAGATGGCGTTGGTCACGCTCATCAGCGGCGTGTGCAGCGCGGGCGTCACGTTCCACACCACGTAGTAACCCACGAACACGGCCAGCACGAAGATGCCGAGCAGCGAAATGAAGGGGTCGATTGAATGTGCGATCTGTTCCATTACTTCGCCTCGTAAATCTTGTGCACCAGCTTGCCGCCCTTGGCGATCATGGTGCCGGAGATGCATTCGTCGGCTTCGTCGATCTTCAGTGTGCCGTCTTTCTGGATCATCAGGTCCAGGAAGTTGGCGATGTTCTTGGCGAAGAGCGGCGTGGCGTTGCCCGCCAGCCTGCCA
>CALMLK010000101.1 GCA_937868035.1 uncultured Alphaproteobacteria bacterium | reverse complement strand
TGGGCCCATGGCAAGCTGGAAACCCTGCCGGAGGCGGAGAACAAGGGCCGCAACAACAATGCCGCCGCCATCCTGTTCGACCAGGCGGTGCGCGAGATGATGGAACTGTCGCGGGCGCTGGGCGGCACGGCGGAGAGCGTGTGGGGCATGCCGGGCACCGGCGACCTTTATGTCACCTGTCAGGCCGGGCGCAATTCCAGGCTTGGCAACAATCTGGGCCGCGGCCTCACCTACAATCAGGTGAAGGCGGGGCCGATGCGCGATGATACGATTGAAGGTGCGGAACTGGGCCGCGCCGTCGCAGCATCGCTCCGCGCCATGATGAAGGCGGGCACGCTGGTGGCCACACGCCTGCCGCTGACGCAAGCACTGCTCGACTGCCTCACCAACGACACGCCACTCGATCCGCCCTGGGCGAAATTTCACACGGGCTGAGAACACATGTCCGCAACGCTGCCCGATGATGCCGCTGCCAGCCTCTCCGCTGCGGCGGTGGATGTTGGGAGCATGCTTCCGGAAGCCGACCGCGAAGAGCAACTGGCAACACGGGCGGCCTGGCTCTATTTCATCGGCAACAGCACGCAGGCGCAGATTGCCAAGAAGCTGGGATTGACGCGGCTGCGCGTGAACCGGCTTCTGGCGCAGGCGCGGGACCAGGGCCTCGTGCAGATCCAGGTGACTGGCCGTCTTGCGGGGTGCGTGGCGCTGGAACATGAACTGGTGGCACGCTACGGCCTCAAGGATGCCGTCGTGGTGCCATCGCCGGCCGATGCCGTGCAGATCCGCCCGCTGATCGCGGCGGCGGCGGGGCATTACCTCTCGCAACAGTTGCACGACAACATGTCGGTGGGCGTGGGCTGGGGGCGGACGTTGCGGCTGTCGCTGGCCTCGGTGGTGCGCAAATCCTATCGCAAGCTGTCGGTCGTCTCGCTGATCGGCGGGCTGACGCAATCCTCCGCCGTCAATCCGCATGAAACGGCCTCGCACCTCGCGGATATCATCGGCGGGCAATGCTATTATTTCGCCGGTCCCGCCTTCACGGATTCAGCCGAAAGCCGCGACATGCTGATGAACCAGCCGATGCTGCGCGATGTCTTCGAGCGGGGCCGCACCGTCGATCTGGCCTTCCTCTCGGTGGGCGACCTTGCCCATGCCAACACCATGACGGCACTCAACCTCATCACCGATGCGGAGGCCAGGAGCCTGCAGGCGGCCGGCGCGGTGGGCGACGTGTGTTCGCACTGGATCAACACGGCGGGCGATGTGATCGATCATCCGCTCAACTCCCGCGCCGTGGGGTTGTCGCCCGTCCACCTCAAGGGGGTGCGGGATTCGATCCTGGCGTCGGGCGGCAAGGCGAAGGTCGGCGTCATCCACGGGGCGCTGGTGGCGCGCTATGCCAACCGCCTGTTGACGGACGAGGCGACGGCGCGCCAACTGCTGGCCCTGAAGTAACCGCGGGGAGAGCAAGGCCATGGCACAGGAAGCCGTTCTGGGCATTGATGTGGGCACATCGGGCGTACGCATTGCGGCGCGCGGCAAGGATGGCGCGCTCCTCGCCATGTCGCAGGCCACGATGGCGGCACCACTCATCGATTTCGGCCGCGCCCTGCAGGATCCGGCGATCTGGTGGGATGCGCTCACCCAGGCCTTCGCGGGTCTGCGGCTGAATGGCATACAGGTGCTGGCGCTGGCGATTGACGGCACATCGGGAACGATCCTGCCGGTCGATGCGGCGGGCCAACCGCTCGGCCTTGCCTCCATGTACAACGACGTGGCCGAGGCCGATGCGGTGAAGGCCATTGCCGCCGTTGCCTCGGCAGAGACCGCGGCACTCGGGGGAACGTCGCCGCTGGCGCGCGCCATGATGATGGACAAGTCCGCGCCCCGCATCCTGCACCAGGCGGACTGGCTGCTCGGACGCCTGTGCGGACGCTTCGATGTGTCGGATGAAAACAACGCGCTCAAGTCCGGCTATGACCCGGTGACGCGGGAATGGCCGGCGTGGATCGCAGGGACCGGATTCGATGCGGCGCGTTTTCCCACGGTGGTGCCCGCCGGAACCCGCGTGGGCACGCTCACGCCGGAGATGGCGCAGCACCTGGGTCTGCCCGATGGCGTCGCCGTGGTGGCGGGCACGACGGATGGCTGTGCGGCCTTCCTCGCCAGCGGCGCCCGCGCTGCAGGTGATGGCGTCACATCGCTCGGGACCACGTTGACTTTGAAACTTCTTTCGGCAACGCCGGTGTTCGCGCCGCAGTTCGGCATCTACAGCCACCGCATCGGCGAGCAGTGGCTGGCAGGTGGTGCATCCAATACGGGCGGCGGGGTTCTGGCGTCCTTCTTCTCGCGCGACGAGATCGTGCGGCTGACGGCACTGATCGATCCCGAGGTGCCGACGGGCCTCGACTATTATCCGCTGTCGCGGCCGGGCGAACGCTTTCCCATCAATGATCCGGCCTTTGCGCCGCGCGTCACGCCACGGCCCTCGCAGGACGAGGTGTTCCTGCAGGGGCTCCTGGAAGGAATCGCGGCGGTGGAGGCACTGGCCTATCGCAAGCTCGCCGAGCTTGGCGCATCACCGCTGGCGTCGATCCGCAGCGTCGGCGGTGGCGCGGCCAACGACAAATGGACACGCATGCGGCTGAAGGCGCTGGGCGTTCCGGCGCTTGAGCCTGAAAGCGAACATGCCGCCATGGGCACGGCCCGGCTGGCCTGGCGCGGGATCGGCCATGATGCGTAGGATTGCAGGTTTGCGGGAAATCGCCCGTGACTTCGATGCCATGCTGATCGACCAGTTCGGCGTCATTCATGACGGGCAAAAACTTTATCCGGGCGCTGCCGCCGTGCTGGCGGAATTGCATGCGGCGGATATTCCCGTCATCGTCATGACCAATTCCGGAAAGCGCGCCGCCCCCAACACGGCGCGCGTCGTCAAGATGGGAATCCCGCGCGCGCATTTCGTGGATTGCGTGAGTTCGGGCGAGGTGGCGTTCCAGTCGCTTGACGTCAAGACGGCCTGGCTCGTGGGCAAGGATGGCGAGGACTACGCCTTCGATCCCATCCGTTTCGTCGATGATCCGAAGCAGGCGGAGGTGATGCTCATCCTCGGCTCCAATGCGCCCCGCCTGTCGCTCGATGATTATCGCGCCCTGTTCCGCGGCATCACGCTGCCGGCCCTGTGCTGCAATCCCGACCGGTGGATGATCACGTCCTCCGGCCTGCAACCCGCACCCGGCGCCATTGCCGCCGTCTATGAGGAGATGGGCGGGAAGGTGTCGTGGATCGGAAAACCTTACGCGGGCATCTACCAGCACGCCCTGAAACTGCTGGGCAACCCGGCTCGCGTGCTCTGTATCGGCGACAGCGCCGAACATGACGTGGCGGGCGGACGTGGTGCCGGCTTGTCAACGCTGCTGGTGCAGCAGGGGGTGAGGGCGGGGGTTGCGGAATCGGAACTGGAACCCAAACCGGATTTCGTGGTGGACGCGTTCCGGTGGTGAAGAGCTGCCTCAGCCTGCCGCCTCATTTCTTCAGCAGCCACTCGTGGTCTTTCTGATTGTTGAATTTCCAGATCCGCACCGGGCCGGCCATGACGTTGAGGTAATAGAGGTCGTAGCCGTGGATGGTGGCGCAGGGGTGGTAGCCCTTGGGCACCATGGTGATGTCGCCGTCTTCCACCGCCATGGCTTCGTCCAGCTTGCGGTCGTCGGTGTAGACGCGCTGGAAGGCAAAGCCCTGGGGCGGGTTGAGGCGGTGGTAGTAGGTCTCTTCCAGCAGCGACTCCTTGGGCAGGTTGTTCTTGTCGTGCTTGTGGGAAGGGTATGACGAGGTGGAGCCGTTGGGCGTGATCACTTCCACCACCAGAAGACTCTCGGCGCGGGGGTCCTGCTCAGGGAGAATGTTGCAGACATAGCGCGTGTTGGAGCCTGCGCCGCGCGTCTCGATCGAGAGCGTGGCCGGATCGATGACGAAAGCATCGGTGGCCTTCCTGGCCGGAGCCGTGCAGATGTTGATGACGCAGTCCGTTGCCGCCGTCACCGACCATTTCGCGCCGGGCGGCACATAGACGCTCCACGGCTTTCCCTCGAACACGTTCATGCGTTCACCGATCATGCCGAAGCTCTTGCCCGCAACCTTCACCTCGCCCTTGCCGGAGATGAAGACGATGCAGGTCTCGCGCCTCTCTTCCGCGCCCCTGGCGGTCTTGCCGGGGGCCAGCTTCCACACGTCATGGCCGACGTATTTCCACTTCGCCGATTTCGGCGTGACGGAGATGACCTTGCCGGTCTTCTTCGACGGCTTGACGAGGAGTTTGGAGGGCATGATTCAGTATCCCAGTATCAATATCCGAGGGTCTGCCTGGCGCGTGCTTCGGCCCATTCCTTGCTGGCGTCAAGCACGGTGGGGCGGACGGAGACTTCGGGCACGCCCACGTCCCACCACGCGCCACCGGCATCGGTGGACATCATCGGATCGGTGTCGATGACGATGAGGGTGGTGCGGGTATTGTCTTTCGCGTCCTTGAGGGCCGTCTCCAGTTCGGCGAGCGACTTCACCTTCAGGGCAATCGCTCCTTGGGCGCGCGCATGGGCGGCGAAGTCGATGGCGGGCGAGACTTCCTGCTTCACGTTGTAGTCATAGAGATTGTTGAAGCGTTCGCCGCCCGTCGCATGCTGCAGGCGGTTGATGCAGCCATAGCCGCGGTTGTCGAGCAGCACGATGGTGAGCTTGTGGCCGAGCATCACGGCGGTCGAGAGTTCGGAGTTCATCATCATGTAGGAACCGTCGCCCACCATGACGACGACGTCCTTGTCGGGCCGCGCCATCTTGATGCCAAGGCCGCCGGCAATCTCGTAGCCCATGCAGGAGAAGCCGTATTCCATATGGTAGGAGCCGGGGAAACTCGCCTGCCAGAGCTTGTGCATCTCGCCGGGCAGGCCGCCCGCCGCACAGATGCCGATCACGTCGCGGCCAAGCGCACGCTGCACCGATCCCACCACCTGCGCATCCGATGGCAGTTCGGCATTGCTGGCGGCGGTGTAGGTGTCGGCCACCTTGATCCAATCGGCGCGGGCCGCCTTCGCCTTTGCCGTCCATGCGGCGGGAGCGGTCCACTTGCCGAGATTGGCGGAGAGTTCTTCAAGGCCGACGCGGGCATCGGCGACGAGCGGCAGGGCCTGATGCTTGCTGGCGTCGAAGACTTGCGTGTTGAGGCCGATCAGCGTCTTGGCTGCGTTCTGGAACAGCGTCCATGAGGCGGTGGTGAAATCCTGCAGGCGCGTGCCCACGGCGAGCAGGAGGTCGGCGTCTTCGCTCACGGTGTTGGAGGCACCCGTACCGGTGACACCGACGGCCCCCATGTTGAGTTCGTTGAGGAATGGCAGCGACGACTTGCCGGCCTGCGTCTCCACCACAGGAATGCCGTGGCGTTCGGCGAAGGCGGCAAGGGCAGCGTTGGCCTCCGAGAAGTTGACGCCGCCACCGGCGATGATGACGGGTTTCTGCGCGGCCTTGAGGACGGCCAGGGCGGCATGGAGTTCACCTTCGTCGGGGCGCGGACGGCGGAAGCTCCAGGTGCGTTCGCGGAAGAAGCTCTCGGGATAATCGAAAGCCTCGGCCTGCGTGTCCTGGCAGAGGGCGAGCGTCACGGGCCCGCACTCGGCGGGATCGGTCAGCACGGTCATGGTGCGGTTCAACGCGGGGATCAACTGTTCGGGACGCATGATGCGGTCGAAGTAGCGGGAGACGGGCTTGAAGCAGTCGTTGACGGTCGCGGTGCCGTCGCCGAAGTCCTCGATCTGCTGGAGCACGGGGTCGGGCCTCCGTCCCGCAAACACGTCGCCGGGCAGGAGCAGCAGCGGCAGGCGGTCCACATGGGCGACGGCGGCGGCGGTCACCATGTTGAGGGCGCCGGGGCCGATCGAGCTTGTCGCCGCCATGACGCGGCGGCGGTTGGTGGCCTTGGTGTAGGCGATGGCGGAGAGCGCCATGCTCTGCTCGTTCTGCCCGCGGTAGGTGGGAAGCTGGTCGCGCACCTGGTAAAGCGCTTCGCCGAGGCCTGCGACGTTGCCATGGCCGAAGATGCCCCAGACGCCGGCGAAGATGGGAGTCATCCTGCCGTCGATCACGGTCATCTGCGCGCAGAGAAACCTGACGAGGGCTTGTGCGGTGGTGAGTCGGATGGTCTTGCTCATGCTCGTGTCTCCTCAGGCGCGGCGCGCATCGTCCCAGATGCGCACGAGGCTGCCGAATTTTTCTGCCATCATGGTGACGGCTACGGTGTCGTCGATCTGGCCTGCAAGCCAGGCACGGGCGGCATCGTTGAAGATGGTGCGGCCCACGGCGAAGCCTTTCACATGGCGCTTGGCGGCCACGGCGGCGAAGCCCTTGGCCAGTTCATCCTCCGGCGCTTCGAGGCCGAGGAGCACCACGCCGCGGCAGAGCGCGTCGTTGTTGTCGATGACCTTGCCGATCTCGTCCCAGGCGGAGGCGTCCGCCTGCGGTTCGAGCTTCCACCAATCAGGGCGGATGCCGAGATCGTAGATTTCCTGCATGGCGCGGGCGATGGTGAAGCGGTCGAGCGGGCCGTTCTTGCCGGCGATGATCTCGATCAGCAACTCGCGGCCCACCTTGCGGGCAGCCTCGTAGAGCTGGCGGTATTTGGCCAGCTGCTGCTGCTTCAGTTCGGCAGGATCGTCGGGATGATAGAAGGCGAGGCACTTGATGCAGTGATCGACGGGCCAATCGACAAGGCGCGATCCCACATCCTGCGTGTGTTCGAACTGAAGCGGGCGTGAGCCGGGTTTTTCCAGCGGGCGGCCCACCCACAGGCCGAGTTTCGCAGCATCAAACATGGCCTCGCGGCCATAGGTGTCGTCGAGCAGCGTGCCGAAGCCCGGCTTGCCATCCGCGACCCGGGCAATGGCCTGCATGGCGAGGCGCTTGAAGGGCGCGATGCGGGCCCGGTCGGCGCCCACGCTGTCGGCCATGTCTTCCAGTTGCTTGCGGTGGTCGATGGCGAAGGCGAGGAGTTTCGGCCAGACCTTGCGGCGCGTGGTGGCGTGATGGATGTGATTGAGGTTGTCGTCCTTGCGCAGCGCCTTCACGGGCGAGCCGTGCTTGAGGAAGTACTGCAGTTCTTCCCAGGTCACGTATTCCGGCGAGCAGAGCAGGCGCGAGACGGCGAAGGCCCCGCAGGCATTGGCCCAGGTGGCGCAGATCTCGTAGGGCTCGTTCTTCAGCCAGCCCCGCAAGAAGCCGGACATGAAGGCGTCGCCTGCACCCAGCACGTTGTAGACTTCGATGGGGAAGCCCTTGCCGACGATGCCGCCATCGAGGGAGGCAGGAATTGCGGAGGGATAAACAACGCAGCCCATGGGACCGCGCTTCAGCACGATGACGCCCTTCGACAGGCCGCGAATGGTGCGCAGCGCCTCCAGTGTGTCCTCGCTGCCGCCGGCGATGTGCACTTCCTCTTCGGTGCCGACGATGAGGTCGCAATCGGCGAGGATGGATTGCAGGTGGGACGTCACCATGTCGGACTTGATGTAGCGTTCCTCGCCCGCGCCGTGACCCGCGAGGCCCCAGAGGTTCGGACGGTAGTCGATGTCGATGACAATGCGGCGGCCGTGTTTCTTTGCGAGCGCCATGGCCTTGCGCTGGGCCTTGTCGTTCACGGCGCGGGCGAAATGCGTGCCGGTGACGAGGAGGGCCGCCGCGGAGCGGATGAAGTCCTCGCTCACGTCGGCCTCAGAGAGGGCCGAGTCGGCACAGTTGTCGCGGTAGAAGATGAGCGGGAAGGACTTGTCGCTTTCGACCGCCAGCAGCACCAGCGAGGTGAGGCGGGCGGGGTCGGTGGCGATGCCCTTGGTGGAGACGCCTTCGCGGGCCATCTGCTCCAGCACGAAGCGCCCCATCTGCTCGGCGCCCACGCGGGTGATGAGGCCGGAGCGCAGGCCGAGGCGGGCGGTGCCGATGGCGATGTTGGAGGGAGAACCCCCCACCGACTTGGCGAAGGAGGCCATGTCTTCGAGGCGCGAGCCGATCTGCTGGCCGTAAAGATCGATGGAGCAGCGCCCCATGGTAATGACGTCAAGCGCTGTCGGCGCGCCGGATGGGGCAGCCATGGGAAAACTCCGTGGTAACGTAGGGGTCAAACGTGACCAACACAGAACAATAATTCCCCTAATTTGTCAAGTGGAATGAATATTCTATTTCTTCTTGCTGCGCCGTTCCGCCGTCGCCACGGTCAG
>CALMLK010000100.1 GCA_937868035.1 uncultured Alphaproteobacteria bacterium | reverse complement strand
AGGCACCCTGCGCAGGGTGCCTTTCTTGGGGGTCAGGGCCCCGCAAGACGGGCGCTCTCTTATCCCGCCGCCTCGTCCTGGCCGAGCCTGCGTTCCAGTTCCACCAGGTCATCCGGCAGCGGCAGCCCAAGGGCGCGGATCTGCGAGAGTTTCTGGCGGATCAGTTCATGCAGCTCGTGCATGTCCTCGGGATTTTCCTCCACCGCGGTGAGCAGCAGGTTGATCTGGGCCTCAAGTGCTTCCAGCGCCATGATGCGTGGGTCCTTTCATTCATCGGATGAAGCCATTCTGCGGCGCAGCGCCGGACGGCGCAAGCGACAGGTGATCACAGGCCGCGCGACATGGGCCGCCGCCACGTGAGCACAGCCAGCGCCGTGAAGACAAAGGCGAGGAACACAATGACAGCGTTGGCGGCGTGCGAATACTCCCACCTCCGCCGCAGCGCCTCCCATGCGTCGGGCGCGCTGGTCCAATTTGCGGTGGCCTGGTTGGCAGGGAAGGTCCAGGTGAAGAACACGATCAAGGTAAAGGCAAAGCACGCCAGCGCGGCGAGGGCAAAGCCCATGGGACGGCGCTGGCCCCGGCACACGAAGGCCAGCAACGCCAGGGCAATCATCGCCGCGAACCACAACAGCCCAAGGATGGTCCAGCCCGCATAAATGCCCTGCGCCACGAAATAGCCAGCCTGATCAAGCCGCATCTTGTTCGGCATCGCCGCCAGATGCGCCCCCGATGGAATGAGCGACAGTGCGGAAAAGACAAGGGCGAGAAATTGCAGCGTGAATATGCGCATGCCCCGCTAACGGATGGCAGCCGCGATGGTTCCGTTCGCTCGCAGCCTTCCGCCACCGAACACAAAAGGCGCCCCATGGGGCGCCCTTGCAGCTTGATTGTACGTATGCGGAGGGATCAGGCGCTTTCGCGCAAATCCATGTCGTCGCCCATGGGCGGCGCGCCGTCGCGGAGCACGTAGCCGCGGCCCCAGACGGTTTCGATGAAGTTCTTGCCCTGCGCAGCGACCGCGAGCTTCTTGCGCAGCTTGCAGATGAACACGTCGATGATCTTCAGTTCCGGTTCGTCCATGCCGCCATAGAGGTGGTTGAGGAACATTTCCTTGGTGAGCGTGGTGCCCTTGCGGAGCGAGAGCAGCTCCAGCATCTGGTATTCCTTGCCCGTCAGGTGCACGCGCTGGCCGCCCACTTCCACCGTCTTGGTGTCGAGGTTGACGACGAGTTCGCCCGTGTGGATGACCGACTGGGCATGGCCCTTGGAACGGCGCACAACGGCGTGGATGCGGGCCACAAGCTCATCCTTGTGGAACGGCTTGGTCATGTAATCGTCGGCACCGAAGCCCAGGCCCTTGACCTTGTCTTCGATGGCGGCGAGGCCGGAGAGGATGAGGATCGGCGTTCCCACCTTCGAGACGCGCAACGCCTTCAGCACTTCATAACCGGACATGTCCGGCAGGTTGATGTCGAGAAGGATGATGTCGTAGTCGTAGAGCTTGCCGAGATCGACGCCTTCTTCACCCAGGTCGGTGGTGTAAACATTGAAACCTTCGGACTTGAGCATCAACTCGATGCTCTGGGCCGTCGCGGTATCATCCTCGATCAGCAACACTCTCATGCGAATCCCCTTCGATTCCGGGCGCCGCTCTCCCACGGAACCCTATTCAAACTCGGCGCAGCCCGGCTGGGCGCGCTACGAAACATTAACTGTGAACGTTAAGATAGGCTGAGAAAGGTTAACAAAACCTAAGCCCCTGTGGCCGGATTGAGGCAATCCCGACACAAGGGCTTGTGTGCCAAGGCCCGCAGCCACAAGATGTGGACGCTGCAAGCAGGGCGTGAAAAATCGTTCGCTGTGCCCGTACATGGCTTTCCGGTTTACC
>CALMLK010000099.1 GCA_937868035.1 uncultured Alphaproteobacteria bacterium | reverse complement strand
TGCCCGAGCGCCGACACATCATTGATGATCCTGGCGCCCGCCGAGAGAGCCGCCGACATGACAGCGGATTTCCGCGTATCGGCCGACACTAGGTGACCCTTCGCCAGTGCTTCGATCACGGGCAGGACGCGGCGCAACTCTTCTTCCACCGCAACGGTGTCGGAACCGGGCCGGGTGGACTCGCCGCCCACATCCAGGATGTCAGCACCCTCCTCCGCCAATTGCACACCGTGCGAAATTGCAGCAGCAGCAGAGGTGAGCTTCCCCCCGTCGGAGAAACTGTCAGGCGTGATGTTGACGATCCCCATCAACCGCGGCGCCGTGAGATCAAGACCCGCGAATGCCGGGCGCAGGGCTGAGAGCCGCTCCAATGCCGCCGAGTCATCCACGCCGGCAATCCGCTGCATGTCGTGCTCGATCACGCCCTCACGGCGCGTGATCACATCCACATGGGTAAAGCCAACATGGCCTTGCCCGGCCAAAGGCAGGGCATCGCCATCGCGTACCATGCGCGGAACATCCGCGCCGAATACAAGGCCCGTGGGTCGATAATAGGTTTTCATGACATCACCGCTCGGCAGGAATCAGAAAGACCCCGGCCGCGAAGCCGGGGTCTTGGATTTACAACAGTTCGGACCGCAAGGGCATCAGCCCTGGTGCTGCGGCTCAAGGCCACCGCGGCCACCGCGCTTGGCACCCGCGCGCGACACGCTGGTGCCGCCCTTGTCGGAACGCTTCAACGGCTTTTCGTCACGGTCGATGCGATCACCCTTCAGCACGCGCGCCACTTCTTCGCCGGAAAGCGTTTCATATTCCAGCAGGGCCTTGGCCAGCACATGCAGGTCCTCGCGCTTCTTTTTGAGGATCGACTTGGCCTGCGCCTCTCCTTCATGGATCAGGCGCCGCACTTCCTCGTCGATGATCTGCGCGGTCCCTTCCGAGACATTCTTGCTCTGCGTCACGCTATGGCCGAGGAACACCTCCTGCTCATTGGCGGAGTAGCGCACGCGGCCGAGCTTTTCGCTCATGCCCCATTCGGTGATCATGGCGCGCGACAATTGCGTCGCCATCTGGATGTCGCCCATGGCGCCGTTGGTCACGTTCTTGTCACCACCGAGAATGAGTTCAGCCTCGCGGCCGCCGAACAGAACGGCCAGGCGGGCCTCGCACCATTCGCGGGTGCGGCTGTGGCGGTCGCCTTCCGGCAGGTTCATGGTCACACCCAGCGCGCGGCCACGCGGGATGATCGTCACCTTGTGAAGCGGATCATAGTTCACGTTCAGGCCAACGATGGCGTGTCCCGCCTCGTGATAGGCTGTGTTGCGGCGCTCTTCCTCGCTCATCACCATGGACTTGCGCTCGGCACCCATCATCACCTTGTCCTTGGCATCCTCGAACTCGGCCTGCGTGATCATGCGCTTGTTGCGGCGGGCAGCCAGAAGGGCGGCCTCGTTGCACAGGTTCGCAAGATCAGCGCCGGAGAAACCGGGCGTACCACGCGCCAGCACCTTCGGATCAATATCCGGCGCCAGCGGCTTGTCCTTCATGTGAACCTTGAGGATCTGCTCGCGGCCCTTCACATCCGGATTGCCAACGGTGATCTGGCGGTCGAAACGGCCCGGACGCAGCAATGCCGGGTCCAGCACGTCCGGACGGTTGGTCGCGGCGATGATGATGACGCCTTCGTTCGCTTCGAAGCCATCCATCTCCACGAGGAGCTGGTTCAGCGTCTGCTCGCGCTCGTCGTTGCCACCGCCAAGGCCCGCACCACGGTGACGGCCCACGGCGTCGATTTCGTCGATGAAGACAATGCAAGGTGCATTCTTCTTGGCCTGCTCGAACATGTCGCGCACGCGGCTTGCGCCCACGCCCACGAACATTTCGACGAAGT
>CALMLK010000098.1 GCA_937868035.1 uncultured Alphaproteobacteria bacterium | reverse complement strand
CAATGAAGTGCTCTCGGGCCGCACCAAGGACAAGAACCTGGGCTTCATCGCGGACTATCTGACGGCGCTGGGAATTGATCTGCTGGAGGCACGCGTAGTGGCGGATGACGAGGCGGCCATCGTGGAGGCGGTGAATGCCTTGCGGGCGCGCTACACCTACGTGTTCACAACCGGCGGCATTGGCCCCACCCATGACGACATCACGGCGGATTGCATCGCCAAGGCCTTCGGCGTGGGCATCTCGCACCATCCGGAAGCGGTGAATATCCTGGAGACCTTCTTCAAGGAGATCGGCCGTGAGGCGAACGAGGCCCGCATGCGCATGGCGCGTGTGCCCCATGGCGCGACGCTCATCCTCAATCCTGTGTCGAAGGCGCCAGGCTTCCGAATGGAGAATGTGTTTGTGATGGCCGGCGTGCCCAAGGTGATGAACGCCATGATGGATGAAATCGCGCCCGCCCTTTCACGCGGTGCGCCGGTGCTCAGCCGCACCATCCGCTTCGAGGGCGGCGAAGGCGACATCGCCAAGCCGCTGAAGGAGGTGCAGGACGCCTATCCGATGCTGTCGCTCGGCTCCTATCCGTTCGAAGGCGCAGGCGGCTTTGCGACGAACCTTGTCATTCGCGGCCGCGACGAAGCCGCACTCACCGCCGCCACCGAAGCGGTGAAAGCCGCCGCCGAGACCCTCTTCAAGGCTGGAAAGGCGCGGGGCTGGGGGGAAGCGTAAACCTCACCCGGATTTCTCGAACCTGTCGGACGGGCGGACCCGTGGCTTACGCCACCAGGGCCTTGCGTACCTTTTCGGTAAGGTCGTTGCGGGTGAAGGGTTTGTTCACGAGTTCGATCGAGTCCGGCAGGTCCTGCATCTGGCGGACGGAGCCGGGGGCGTAGCCGGACATGAAGAGGATCTTCAGCTTGGGCCTCACCTTCATGGCCTTCACCGCCAGTTCGGGGCCATTCATGCCGCCGGCCATGATGACGTCGGAGAGCACAAGGTCGATGTCACGGCGTTCGGTGATGAGCTTCAGGCCCTCGTGACCATCGGAGGCGGTGATCACCTCGAAGCCCATTTCCTCGATCATGGCTGCTGCCACGTCGCGTACTGAAGGATTGTCCTCGACCACCAGCACCAATTGCTTCTTGGCGCTGGCTGTCACCATTTCAGCAGGCTTGGCGCCGAAGGAACCGAGTTCGCGTTGCAACTGGGCCTGCAGGTCGGTCGGCAGGCTCGGGGTGATGTCCTTGGCTGAGCCACTGAGGCGCGGCAGGTAGATCTTGACCGTGGTGCCGTGGCCCACTTCCGAATACATCTTGATGTGGCCGTTGGACTGCTTGACGAAACCGTAGATCATGGAGAGGCCGAGGCCTGAACCCTTTTCCGGGCCCTTGGTGGTGAAGAAGGGCTGGAAGACCTTTTCCATGATCTCCTGGGTCATGCCGGAGCCCGTGTCGGTCACGGAAATCTCGACGTAGTCGCCGGGGATCACTTCCTCATGCTCGGCGCAGTAGGTGTTGTCGAGCTTGCGGTTGGAGGTCTCGATGATGAGGCTGCCGCCCTTCGGCTGCATGGCGTCGCGGGCGTTGATGGCGAGGTTGAGGATTGCCGTTTCCAGCATGGTCTTGTCGACCTTGATGGACCACAGTTCGTCGCCCGGAATGATCTTGAGACTGACGATTGCCGTGAGCGCCTGCTGCAGCATGTCCTGCATGGAGAAGAGCAGGTCGTTGAGCGTCACTTCCTTGTTCTGCAAGGTCTGCTGGCGCGAGAAGGCGAGCATGCGGCGGGTGAGTTCAGAACCCTTTTCCGAGGCGTCGATGGCGGCGCGGATACGTTTCAGGGCGCGCTCGTCGTTGCGGACGAGTTGCTCCACAAGCTGCAGGTTGCCCATCACCACCATGAGCAGGTTGTTGAAGTCGTGGGCAATGCCACCCGTCAGCTGGCCCACGGCTTCCATCTTCTGGGCCTGGTGGAAGCGCTTCTCCAGCGCCTTGCGTTCGGAGACGCACTGGCAGCAGCCGAACACGCCTTCGACGTTGCCCTTGTCGTCGCGCTCCGGTTCCATGCTCACTTCGAAGTGCGCAATCTCGCCGTCCTTGTCCTTGACGGCGATTTCAAGATTCTTGATGGCGGTGCCAATCTTGGCGAGTTCCAATGCCTCGCAGAACTTCTCCCGGTCGCCCGGCTCGATCATGCCGATGAAGGTCTTGAGGTTGGGATGGATCATGGCATCGGCCATGCCGATCAGCGCCGCCATTTCCTGCGACAGGCGGGACACGCCGGATTCATTGCGTAGCGCGAAGCTGCCGAGGCGCGCGGCGGACTGGGTGCGCTTGAAGTTGCGCTCGGAGACCTTGAGACGCTCCAGCGCCACCATCTGCTCGTCGATGTTGCGGCACAGGCCGATGCACTTCATCGGGCGGCCGTCGGCCGGATTGCGGATGACGCCAGCGAGGGATTCAATCCACACGTATTTCCCGGCCGAGGTCTTCACCCGGTAACGGGTCTGGAACACGTCGGCGCCGAAGGGGCCCTTGCGCACCTTGTCGTCGATGGTCTTGTCGCGGTCTTCGGGGTGGATGAGGTCGTTGAAGCTCAGGAAGTTGAGATTGTGCTCGCCCACCTTGTGGCCGAAAATCTCGAACATCTCCGGCGAATTGTAGGTCTCGCCCGTTTCGTAGTTGTAGTCCCACACGGCATAGCCGCCGGACTTGAGCGCCAGCGAGAGGCGCTTCTCGTTCTGCAGGGCCAACTGGGCCGTGCTGGCATCCAGGGCCTTCGTCGTCAGCAGATAGAATTCGTCGCCGTTCTCCTCCCATTTCTGCGCGGAGAAGACCTTGCGGATGGCCGAGCCCAAGGGGTGAAGATACGACACCTCGATGTGCTGTACGTCTTCGCCTGCGGGTTGGGGCAGGTGGCGAGCCGACAGCGTGCCGGCACCGGCCTTGTGCAGGCCCTTGCCCACCACGTCCGTGCGTTTGCAGTTCCAGGCGCGGAGCAGGGGCAGCGTGGCTTCCATGACGACGGCTTCGGGGAGGGTCACCGCAAGCGCCTCGACGCCCGCCGTTTCCATGGCCTTCATCAAATGTTCGATCATGTGCCGCCTGCCGGAAGGAGAGTGAAAGACCGGATGTAACCGCAAAAGAGTGAAACAAACCTTTCCCCAACCGTTGCCATTGAACAGGTTCCGGCGACCATGCATAAAGCCTGCGAACAGGTGTCGTGAAGGAACGAGGGGTCATCATGGACGAGAAGTGGCAGAAGAGTTTTCCGGTGTCCTGGGACCAGTTCCACCGCGATGCGCGGGCGCTTGCGTGGCGCCTGTCGGCCGCGGGACCGTTCCGGGCGGCGGTGGCGGCGCCACGGGGAGGACCCGTTCCGGCTGCGGCGGTGGCCCGCGA
>CALMLK010000097.1 GCA_937868035.1 uncultured Alphaproteobacteria bacterium | reverse complement strand
CCATAATACTGCCGGCGGTAGGCATTGACGACGAATGCGGCGGCAACGAGGGCGGCAGCAGCGCCAACCACCCAGAAAGCGGCCTTGGCCGGTAGCAGCGCCACCGACAATACCGTGAGGACGATGCCCACTACGATGGCCAATTTCCAATTGTCCGCCGAAGGCAGGAAGAGGGCCACTGCTGGGCGAGATGAGGTGACGGCGGTCATGGGATCCCGGAATGGAAGGATAAGGAAAGGATCAGGATGCGCGGGGGATTGGCCCGCGCATCCCGGCGTATGGTTATTCGATCAGGCCAGCTTCCTTGAGCAGGTTCTGCTGGAACTTGGCGATGTTGTCCAAGGTCGTCTTTGCATCCTGCTTGCCAGTGATGGCGAGGTCGAACTGGTCCTGCTGCTGCGTCAGCAATTCAAAGAACTGCGGCACGTGCCACACGTCCTTCTGCCAATCGAGCTGCGGCGCCCAGGCACGGTTCCAAGGACGGTAAGTCACGTACTTGGGATCTTCGTACACGGACTTGATGGCAGACTGGCCGCCACCCGCCGCGAACTGGTGCTGGATCTCAGGAGACAGCCACCACTTCACGAATTCGACTGCTTCCTTGATCTGCGAATCCGTCGTCCAGGTTGTCAGCACGAAGGGCTGACCACCGATGTTCGACCAGCGGATCATCTTGCCGTCGGCGCCCATGGTTCCGGGCATCTGGCCGAAGACCAGCTTGTCGGAAACCTTGGAGGACTTCGGGTCGAGGGAGGCTTCGCCGAGGCCGATCCAGTCCACGTTCATGGCAACCTTGCCTTCACGGAACAGTTCGTCCGACTTGAAGATGTCCATGGTTCCGGTCTTGGCCACCGGCGGCATGAACTGGATCATGTCGAGATACTTCTCCAGCGCCTTCACGGCTTCGGGAGAGTTCACGACACCTTCGGCCTGGCCCTTGGGGGCCTTTGTTTCGTCCCAGGTATCGCCGCCCATCTGCCAGATCATGCCGTTGATCTGCATGGACGAGAAGTCGTAGCCCTTGCCGGCCTGATAGGCGATTCCGTAGAAATCGTCTTCGGCAGGCTTGCCAGCGAGCATGTCGCCCTTCTTGCGCATGAAGAATTCGCCGACGTTGCGGAAGTCATCCCACGTCATTGCGTCGATTTCCTCGCCCGTGCACGGCAGTTTCTTGCTGTACTTAGCCTGGAAATTCTTCTGCTCGTCTTCATTGCAGAGGATGTCGGAGCGACCATAGGTCACGAGCACGTCCGGGAACTGCGGGAAGCCGTAGTAATTCTCGGACTTGTGCGGATAAGTGGAATAGGCGTTGAGCGGATTGGGATGGATCGACTTGAAGGTCGCCATGAAATCCGGGTCGGCTTCGAGGAGGTCGTTGATCTTGCGGAAGTAGCCGCCTTCCACGAAGGCACCGAGCCACTGTGAGTCCGACACGATGAAGTTGTACTTCTGCTCACCCGACGTCAGCGAGGCGTTGACCCGCGTGTAGAAGTCCGGCCACGGAATGAAGTCCACATCGAGCTTCACGGTGTTGCCGGATTTCGGCTTGTACTGCTCGTCGAAGAACTTCTTCATGATGCGGGTCGGGGGCCAGTCTGGCACCGCCATCGTCAGTGTCACTTCTTCGGCGGACGCCAGAGAAGCGCCCCCAACCATCAGCGTGGCGGCAAACCCGGCCGCCGTCGCGAAGGTTTTCATACTGTTCATCACGGTCATCTTGAGGATTCTTCCCTTTGTTACCGTTTATTCCTTCAGGCTCTTCGCGTCAGGACAATGCCTGTCCGCTGGAAGCGCGGAAGATGTGGAACTTTTTTGGATCAAGATAGATGGATGCGGCTTGTCCGGGCGCAAGCGATGTCGCTGCTGATTCCGGCAAGATGAGCCGTAGCGTTTCCCCATGAGCCTCGACGGACACAACCGTGACGTCCCCCAAGGGCTCCAGCATGGCGATGTTGACATCGTGGCCCTTCTCGCCCTTCCCTGCAAACCGAAGGTCGCTTGGCCTTATCCCGAGAATGGACTCTTCGCCCGCTTCCGCCGTGACGAGCTTCCGGCCGAGCGCCAGTGCGCCGAACTTGCTCTCGAACGCGGAACGGTCCTTGGTGGTCTTGCCGCGGATCATGTTCATGTGCGGCGAACCGATCTTGCCCGCCACATAGGTGTCCTTCGGGTTTTCGTAGAGTTCGTCGGGTGTGCCGATCTGCACAACGCCGCCCTCGCGCATGACGGCGATTTCCTCACCCATGGAGAGGGCTTCCAGTTCATCCGGCGTGGCGTAGACAATGGTAAGGCCGAACTGCCGGTGCAAACGCTTCAGTTCAGCGCGCATGTCGTGACGCAGCTTTGCATCAAGGTTGGTCAGTGGCTCGTCGAGAAGCAGAATCTTGGGGCGGCGGATCAGGGACCGGCCGAGCGCCACGCGTTGCTGTTCGCCGCCCGACAGCGTGTTGGGCTTGCGGTCCACCTTCTTGTCCAGTTTCAGCATGGCGGCGGTTTCGCGGACACGCTTGTCGATCTCGTCCTTCGGCACTTTCTCTTCGAGCAGGGGATAGGCGAAGTTCTGGTAAACCGTGAGATGGGGATAGAGCGCGAAGGACTGGAAGACCATCGAGACGCCGCGTCCGGCGATTTCCGCATCGGTCTTGTCGCGCCCGAAGATGTGCACGCTGCCCTTGTCGGGGCGAACGAGCCCGGCAATCGTGCGCAGCGTCGTCGTCTTGCCGACAGAGCTTGGCCCGAACAGGACAAAGAACTTTCCTTCTTCGACCGTGAACGACAAGTCTTCAAGGGCGCGCACACGCCCGTAGTGCTTGCTGACACCACTGATGGAGAGTGCGCTTTCACTGCTCGGCGGCATGGTCCGTTCCCAATTTCGATGTGAGCCTAGCGCACGTGCATCGAGTTGCAAGTCTTTGATGGAAAGTCCTCTTCATCGCCTTCAACCCTTGGCACTTTCCCAGCGCCCGGTTGCCGCAGATTTGAGCACGGCGTCGGTCACGAGGTCAGTTGCCATGGCTTCCCGGAAGGTCGGCGCGGCCGACTGGCCCTGGCCCAGACCTTCAATGAAGTCCGCAACCTGATGGACGAATGAATGCTCGTATCCGATCTGCAGGCCCGGCACCCACCACTTGGCCATGTAGGGATGGTCTCCATCTGTCACGTGGATTGAGCGCCAGCCACGGGTACGGCCTTCGTCGCGATGATCGAAATACTGGAGGCGGTGAAGGTCGTGGAGGTCCCAGAAGATCGAGGCCTTCTCACCGTTGATCTCAAGGGTGTAGAGCGCCTTGTGTCCTCGCGCGTAGCGTGTCGCCTCGAAATTGGCGAGGGACCCGTTATCAAACCGGGCCAGGAACAGGCTTGCATCATCAATGCCGACCGCTTCCTTCTTGCCGGTGAGGTTGTGCTGGCGCTCCTTGATGAAGGTTTCGGTCAGGCCGATCACCTTGTCGATGCCGCCGTTCAGCCACATCGCCGTGTCGATGCAGTGGGCCAGCAAGTCGCCCGTCACGCCGGACCCCGCCACGTTCACATCAAGGCGCCAAAGTCCCTGGCCACCTTGGGGAAGGTCTGCCGAAATGGTCCAGTCCTGGAGGAATTTCGCGCGGTAGTGGAAGATCTTGCCGAGCCGTCCCTCGTCGATCAACTGCTTCGCGAGAGTGACGGCCGGCACACGGCGGTAGTTGTACCATACCATGTTGGGAATCTTGGCGCGTTCCACCGCGTCGACCATCTGGCGCGATTCCGCAGCATTCCGGCCAAGCGGCTTTTCGCACATCACCATTTTGCCCGCGGCTGCGGCGGCAAGTGCAATGTCGAGATGCATGTCGTTGGGCGCGGCGATGTCGATGAGATCGATGTCCTTGCGCTCGACCAGCTTCCGCCAATCGCTCTCGGTCGATTCATAGCCCCACTGCGCGGCGAACTCGTTGAGCTTGTCGGCATTGCGGGCGCAGGCGGCCTTCAGCACCGGCTGGTACGGGAGGTCAAAGAAATGACCGACCTGCGAGAATGCGTTGGAGTGGGCCCGGCCCATGAAGCCGTAACCTACCATGCCGACGTTGAGTTTCTTCTTTGCCATTACGCCACCCACCCATGCTTCTCGCGGACCTTCATCATCGCCGCGAGGATGTTGGTCCATGTCTTGGGGTTCATCATCACATCGGGGGAGAACATGCAGCCATCCCAGCAGATGTGCCGGAAGGCCTTCACCAGTTCGCCGTCACGGTCGCGCAGCCAGTAACAGGCATGCTTGGTGACGTTGAGCTTGCCCTTCTTGTCATCCACTTCGCAGTGATGACCCGTCTTGTCGTGATAGCCGAGGCCCTTCACGGTGCCATCGTTCTGGGCGACATGCATGTCGATGGTCCATGGACGGAGCGCGTCCGTCATTTTCTTCAGCGCTTCATCAAGGAGGGCCTTGTCCTTCCAGTCATACTTCGCCGGCAGAAGACGCGACTTCGGCGCGTTGTAGCCCATGGTGAAGAGAAGGGTGTGGGCCATGTCTGCCTGGAAACCGATGATCTGGGGGCGATCGGTCTCTTCAAGCGTGTCCACCATGTCCTTCCAGGAATTCATGCCGCCCCAGCAGATTTCACCTTCGCAGGCGAGGCGCTCTCCATAGTCGGCTGCGACGCTGCAGGCTTCACGGAAAGTCTTGGCGATCTTCTTGGTGTTGGCGACGGGATCCTTGGCCCAATCGGCCGTGCTCGTGGCGGAATCGATCCGGATGACGCCGTAGTCACGGACGCCGAGGTCCCTGAGCTTCGCACCAAGGCGGCAGGATTTCTCCACGTTTGCCACGAATTTCTTGCGGTCACTGGGTGAACCCATTGCCGAACCGCCGCCCACGGGCGGCCAGACGGGCGCCACTATCGAGCCGATCGCAAGGTTGTTTCGCCGCGCCTTGTCGGCAAGGCGCTTCACCTCGTCATCTGAAAAATCAATGTTGGTGTGGGGGGCCGCATGGAAGATGTCGATACCGTCGAACTTGACGCCGTTGACCTCGGCCTTGACCGTCAGGTCGATCATCGTGTCGAGGTCGATTGCGGGAATCTCTTTCGATCCCCGTCCCACCAGACCTGGCCACATCGCATTGTGCAGCTTGGGATAATTGTTTGCTGCCATGACCTTCTCCCGTGTTTTTTTCTTGTGTGCTTCGGGGAATTTTGCAGGTTTTATGGTTGCTGTCCAGAACTGTTATATTAGTATGTCAGGCATGGCCCACGAACTTGACGCCAGTCGCCTTGACCGTTCCCGGCCCCTGCGTGACCAGATCTATGATCTCGTCCGCCATCTCATCCTGTCCGGACGCATTGCACCGGGCGACATTCTTGATGAGAAGTTGATTGCCGCCAAACTCAATGTCTCGCGCACACCCGTACGGGAGGCCGTCAAGAAACTGAGCGACGAGCATCTCGTCGATGTGGTTGCGCAATCTGGCACCCGGGCTTCGCACATCGACCGGGCCGAAGTGGAGCAGGCCTATCTCATTCGTCGCGCGCTGGAGATGGAGAGTGCGGCGCAGGCTGCCCACCGCATGAACGACAGCCATGCCGAGGCGCTGAACGACCTCCTGTTGCAACACGCGCGCGCGATCGAGCGCCGCCGCTTCGCCGAAGCCATCGTGACAGACGACAAATTCCACCGCTACATCGCCGACATCAGCCATCTCGACCGGCTGTGGAGGGCGATCGACATTTCGAAAGCGCAGCTGGACCGTTGCCGCCATGTCATGTTGCCGCGGCAGGGACAGGGCGAGGCGACCTTGGAGCAACATCGCAACATCATCCGCGCCCTCAACAGCAAGGATCCCGAGCGAGCCCGGCGCGCCATGTCGGATCATCTGGAGGCGGCCTTCTCCAGTACGCTGAAGGTGATTGAATCTGGTGAGATCGAGAGCCGCTAGAGGCGGACGTCACTCCACGAGAATGGCGCGGAAGTCGTTGACGTTGGTCAGCGTCGGTCCCGTGATCACCTGATCGCCCAGCAGCTTGAAGAAGGTGTGGGCATCATTGCGTGCCAGCATGTCCCAGGCATCCAGCCCCTTGGCCCGGGCGCGGTTCAACGTGTCGGGCGAGATGATTGCACCCGCAACTTCCATGGCGCCATCGACACCGTCGGTATCTGCTGCAAGCGCGTGAATGCCGGGGGCGCCTGCGAGCTTGAGAGCGAGCGCCAGCAGGAATTCCACGTTGCGGCCGCCAACACCATCGCCGCGCACCGTCACCGTCGTTTCACCACCGGAAATCAGGACGCAGGGCGCTTTCGCCGGTTGCGCGAAGTGCCGGACCTGCCGGGCAATGCCCGCCATGACAAATCCGACGTCACGCGCCTCGCCCTCCAAGGCATCGCCCAAGATCAGCGGCGTCAGCCCGTTCTGACGGGCGACGGCGGCTGCCGCTTCGAGTGACGACTGCGGCGATGCAATCAATGTTGCGCGTGCACGCGCCAGGCGAGGGCTTCCCGCCTTCGGCGTTTCATCCGGGGCCGCTTCGAGGTGATGACGCACGGACGGCGGGACATCAATATTGTATTTGGCCAGCACGGCCCGTGCATCGGCATAGGTTGTGGGATCAGCAACGGTAGGTCCGGACGCAACTGCCGACACATCATCACCGGGCACATCCGAAATCACCAGGGTCTCCACGCGGGCCGGAAAGGCAGCGGCGGCAAGCCGTCCGCCCTTGATCCGCGAGAGATGCTTGCGCACGCAATTCATTTCCTGGATTGGAGCGCCAGACTTCAGCAGCGCCTTGTTCACGGCACGCTTTTCCTCGACGCTCACGCCCTCCGCAGCAAGACTGAGAAGGGCCGAACCGCCACCCGACATCAGTGCGACAACGAGGTCATCGGACGTGAGGCCTTGGACCAGCTTCAACATTTCCGCCGCGGCGCGTTCGCCTGCTGCATCCGGCACGGGATGGGCTGCCTCGACGACGCGCAGTCGGCGCGCTGGAACGGCATGGCCATAGCGCGTCACGATCAGCCCTTCGAGGGGCGCATCCCAATGGTCTTCAAAGACCCTTGCCATCGCCGCGGATGCCTTGCCGGCACCAATGACGACCGTGCGCCCCTTGGGCTTCGCTGGCATGTGAAGGGGGACGGATTTTTCCGGCAGCGCCGCATCGACGGCAGCATCAAACATGGCGCGGAGCACAGCCCGTGGCGACGTCATGGGATCAGGTCCACTCTTGCATCCACCGCAAGCCTTCTGCGGTGCTGGCGGATGGAAAATATTCGCAACCCACCCAACCATCGTAGCCTGTGGCATCGAGATGGCGGAAGAGGTTGGCAAAGTTGATTTCGCCCGTGCCGGGTTCATGCCGGCCCGGTGTGTCGGCAATCTGGATGTGACCGATGCGGGGAAGCAGCCGCGTGATGGAGTTGAGCAACTCACCTTCCATGCGCTGCATGTGGTAGACATCGTACTGCAACTTGACGTCCAGCGGACGCAAGGCATCCATCACGCTCAACG
>CALMLK010000096.1 GCA_937868035.1 uncultured Alphaproteobacteria bacterium | reverse complement strand
AGAGGCGACGCGCTTCTCCTGCAACTCGGCAATCTTGGCTTCGGTGTCGCGCAGTTCGCCCAGCGATTGCGTACGGCGGTCCTCGTCGATCTGGAGGATGCGCAGCTTCACTTCGCCGATATGCGATTGCGACGACGCGCGGTTCGACACGAGTTCCGCCTTCACGCCCTTGAGGCGCGCGGCCTCACGCTCGGTCGAGAGCACGCGGCTTTTGGGCACGAGGCCTTGCGCCTGCAACTGGCGGAGACCCGACAATTCCTCGTCGATCAGCTTCGATTGCGTGGATTGCGATGTGATCTGCGCGTTGATGCCGCCGATCTGTTCGGTCAGCTGCTGCACCTGCTGGTGCAACTGGTCCACCTTGGCCTTGTCGGACTCGGCCGACGAGGCGAGGAGCTTTTGCTGGCCTGCGAGGATGGACGCCAAACCGGGGTCAGAAGCGCGCGGCACGAGAGATTCCGGCATCACGACGTCGGCTGAGCCATCGCGCTGGGCTTCGAGCCGCGCCTTCTTGATCAGCAACTCATCGAGCATGCCCTGGATGATGTCGAGTTCGGCCTTGGTCTCCGTCGTGTCCAGCAGCAGAAGGTCCTGGCCCGCGGTGACGCGGTCGCCATCCTTGACGAGGATGTTCTTGACGATGCCACCTTCGTTATGTTGCACGCGCTTGGAATAGCTTTCGACCACCAGCGTAGCCGGGGCGATGACCGCGCCATTGATGCGCGCCGTGTAGGCCCAGCCGCCGAAGAGGCCGATCATCACGGCGATGGAGACATGGCCTGCGATCAGGAGATTGCGGGTGGAGCGTTTCGTGTCCATGGCGATCAGTTCCGCGTTTCTGGCACGACGAGCATGGGCGTGGCCGAGACCCGTTGCGGGCCATCGGGACTCGCGACCGAGCGTTGGCGCGTCACCTGTTTCAGCACGTCCTCGCGGCGGCCATAGGCAGCCTGCTTGCCTTCGGAGAGCACCAGCACGTCACGCACCGCCTGCAAGGCGCTCGGACGGTGGGCCACGATGACAATGGCCGCGCCGCGCTGCAGAGACGAGCGGATGGCGGCGTCGAGGGCGGCTTCACCTTCGGCATCGAGATTGGAATTGGGTTCGTCCATGACGATGAGCGCCGGATCCAGATACAGCGCGCGGGCGAGCGCGAGGCGCTGGCGTTGCCCGGCGGAGAGGCGCGCACCCTGCTCACCCAGCGTGGTGTCATACCCCTGCGGCAAACGCATGATCATGTTGTGGACGTTGGCAAGCTGGGCCGCGGCAACAACAGCCTTGGCGTCTGGCTCCTTGGCGAAGCGCGAGATGTTCTGGGCCACGGTGCCGTCGAAGAGCTGCACGTCCTGCGGGAGGTAGCCGACATAGCGGCCACGGTCGTCTTCACTGCGTTGGTCGAGGGTCGCGCCATCGAGGCGGACGCTGCCGCGCGCCGGTTCGACGACGCCAACCAGCACGCGCGACAGGGTTGATTTTCCCGCCCCCGTGGGACCGATCACGCCAAGGCCCGTTCCGGGCGGCACGGTGAAGTTCAGGCCTTGCAGCAGCGGCTTCTCATTGCCCTGCACCATCACCGTGAGGTTTTCGACCTCCAGCAGGCTCTTGGGTGGCGGCAGCGCCATGGGCGTCTTGGCAGGCTGCACGTTGGCCAGCACGGCATCCAATCTGGAGAGTGCCTTGCGGAACGACAGGAACTGCTGCCAGTTGCCGACTGCCTGTTCGATGGGGGCAAGGCCGCGTGACATGATGATCGACGAGGCGATGATGGTGCCGGGGGTGATCTCGTGCTTGAGGGCGAGGTAGGCGCCCAGCGCCAGCATGCCCGACTGCACGATGAGGCGGAAAACGCGGGAGGATGTTCCGAAGATGCCGCCGCGATCGCCGGCCAGCGTGCTGGCGTCGAGGGCGACCTGCTGTTTCGCGGCCCAGCGTTCGCGCAGCATGGACTTCATGCCGAGGGCGTGCATGGCCTCGGTGTTGCGGCGCGCCTCTTCGTTCATGGCGGCGGCGGCGATGGCGGCGGTCGTCGCTTCCACGACCGGGCGGCGGGTGGCGCGCTCCGTCAGCAGGGCGAGCATGAAAATGGTGAGAGCGGCGGCGACGCCCGCAACACCCAGCATCGGGTGCAGGGCAAAGACGACGCCGAGGTAGATGATGACCCAGGGCATGTCGAGATAGGCCAGCGGCCCCTGCCCCGACAGGAATTGGCGGACGGTCGCCATGTCCTGCACCGGCTGGCCGCCGGTTGACGGACTCTTGCGCAGGGCGAGGATCGAAACCACGTCGAAAATCCGTCCGCGCAGGTTTTCCTCGAAACTGCGGCCAATGCGCAGCAGGAGGCGGGTGCGGACGGCTTCCAGGAAGCCGTAGTAGGCGTAGACGACGAGTACGATCACCGACAGGGCGATGAGGGTGGGCACGCTGCCGGAGGTCAGGACCCGGTCGTAGACCTGCATCATGAAGATCGAGCCGGTGAGCATCAAGATATTGACGATGCAGGAAAAAGCGAAGATCGAAAGCCAGACGCGCTTGTGCGACCACAATTGGCGCGTGACTTCATTTCCCGCTTTTGCGGCTTGCCCTGACATATTACCCACCGGTTCAAATCTGCGTTGTAATCCCTGTTTTGCCACGGCGCGCGTATAGGTGGAGTTAACATTTGTGTGTCGCTTCCCGCTGACCGGTGTCGGGAAACGTGTTGACGGCCCGTGTCCCCTCGGGCATTTCTCCAGTGTCTGGTGCTTCGCATGGTCCCCTAGGACCGAAGCACAATAGGGAACACGGTGAGGATGACCCAATAGGGGCCGATGCCGTGACTGCCCCCGCAACTGTAAGCGGCGAGGATGTGGCACATGTCACTGGTGTTCAGGCACCGGGAAGACGCCAGATCCGCCCGAGCCGCGAGTCAGGAGACCTGCCGGACAACGAACCGGGCTTCGGCCCACCGAATATCTGGTCGCACGGAGGGTGACATGACCACCGCAGTTCAAAGCCGTACTCTTTCCATTTCGCAGCGCATTGCCATCGGCATGTCGGCGCTGTTCCTTGGCTCGTTCATTGTCTTCGGCACAGGCCTCGCGCAGGATGCGCGCCTGCACAATGCCGCTCACGACACGCGCCACGCCACTGGCTTTCCCTGCCACTAAGCCACCGGCTTTCACAACATGATCGGGCGAGTTCTGCTCGCTGCAATCCTGGCAGGGATTGCGGCGGGCCTTGTCACGGGTGTGATCCAGCATGTGCGGGTCACCCCCCTCATTCTTGCCGCCGAGCAGTACGAAGGCATGCAGGCCGCGCCGCATGACCATGCGGATGCGCCGGCGGCCGGAGACACTGCGTCAGTGGCCACGGACGCCAGTGCAGCAGCCCCTGCTGCGGCTGGGCATGACCATTCCAAGATGACAGGCGATGCAGCCGCTTCCGCCGGCCACGAACACGACGCCAATGCCTGGATGCCGCAAGAAGGGTTTGAGCGAACCTTCTACAGCATCCTGACACGTACCCTCTCGGCTGTGGGCTTTGCCCTCATGCTGGCAGGCTTGTCCTACCTTGCGCAAATTCCGATCACGCGCGGCAACGGGCTGATCTGGGGCGTATGCGGTTTCATTGCGGTGTCGCTGGCCCCGGCCATCGGTCTTCCGCCCGTGCTGCCGGGCGTGCCCGAAGCCGATATCACGATGCGGCAACTCTGGTGGGGCGGCACCATCCTGTGCACCGGCCTTGCCATCTGGCTGGTGGTCCGCCAGTCACAGTGGCAGCGCTACCTCATTGCGGCAGCCTTCGCGATTGCGCCGCATGTGTTCGGTGCACCGCACATTCCGCCGGGCAACTCGCCGCTCCCCGCGGCCCTGGCGAGCGAATTTGCCACCATCAGTCTCGGCCTCAGCCTCGTGATGTGGCTGCTGATCGGGCTGTTCCTCGCGTTCACCCTCAACCCTTCCAAGGAGAATGCCGCGTGAGCGAGAAAATTCCAACGACGGTCATCACCGGCTTTCTCGGTGCGGGCAAGACGACGATGATCCGCCACATGCTGAGCAATGCCGGAGGCCGCCGCATTGCGCTCATCATCAACGAGTTCGGCGATGTGGGCGTGGATGGCGAAATCCTCAAGTCCTGCGGCAGCGATGCCTGTGGCGAAGACGACATCATCGAACTGGCCAACGGCTGTATCTGCTGCACCGTGGCGGATGACTTCGTGCCGACCATGACGAAGCTGCTCTCTCGGGGCGTGAAGCCTGACCACATCATCATCGAGACGTCCGGCCTTGCCCTGCCGCAGCCGCTGGTGCGGGCCTTCAACTGGCCCGAGATCAAGGCGCAGGTGACGGTCGATGGCGTGCTGACGGTCGTCGATGGCAAGGCGCTGGCTGAGGGGCGTTTCGCCGACGATGAAGAAGCACTCGCCGCACAACGCAGCGCGGACCCGAATCTCGAACATGAAAACCCGATCGAGGAACTGTTCGAGGACCAGCTCAACGCCGCCGACATGGTGATCCTCAACAAGTCGGACTTGCTGAGCGACGCCGAACGCAAGGCCACGGCGGATGAATTGAAAGGCAAGCTGCGCCCGGCCACGCGGCTGGTTCCGGCGCAAAACGGCGTTGTCGATCTCGCGGTCCTGCTGGGTGTGAAAGGCAAGGCGGAAGACGATATGCACAACCGCCCGTCGCACCACGAGATGGAAGGCGAGGAGCAGCACGACCACGACGACTTCGTGACCTTCATCGTGGAGCTGCCCACGGGCCAGGACCGCGCCCGCCTGCTGAAGACCATCCAGAAGACGATCGCGGCCCACGACATCCTCCGCATCAAGGGATTTGCCGATGTGGCGGGATCGGACTCGCGCTTCCTCGTGCAGGCCGTGGGTCCGCGGCTCAACGGTTATTTCGACCGGCCATGGCAGGCGCAAGACAGGCGCGGCACGCGGCTTGTGGTGATCGGCGAGAAGCACATGGACCGCCCGGCCATCGAGGCCTCGCTGAGGGGCTGACGCACGGCAATGCATCTCCTCGCCACCACATCGGGAGTAATCGACGGGGCGGCGGAGGCCATCGACCTCAAGCAATCGCCTGGCGACATCGTCCTTCTCTCGGCGGCGGACAGCGAGTTGTCCAATCTCGCCCGCGCCCTGGATACGCTGGGCGATGGCTTTCCCACGGTGCGCCTCGCCAACCTGCTTCTCCTGCAGCACAACTATTCCGTTGATCTCTACTGTGAGCAGACGCTGGCGCAGGCGAAGCTCGTGGTCGTGCGCCTGCTGGGTGGCGAGTCCTACTGGTCCTATGGCGTTGCCTCGTTGCGGGCGCTGGCGGAGGAGCGCGGGATCAAGCTCGCCATCATGCCGGGCGGCGGTGAGCCTGATGCGGCGACGCTGGCATTGTCCAACATCGCGCCGGAAGATGCCGAACGGCTGCGCCAGTATTTCGCCCATGGCGGGGCCGACAATGCGGTGGCCGCACTTCAATTCTGTGCACGCCTCATCGGCCGTGGCACCTCCGCGCCCCTGCCCGTTCCCTTCCCCGTCGCAGCGCCATACCGTGCCGGCAACGCCAGTGCATCGGGTCGTGCTGGCATCGTATTCTACCGCTCCCTGATCGAAGGCGGGCAGACATCGCCCATCGACGCGCTGTGCGAGGCGCTGTCATCGCAAGGCATCGCCGTGTCGGCGCTCTACGTGGCGAGCCTCAAGGACAAGACCAGCCGGGCGCTCATCGCGGACACATGGCGGGATGAACCGCCTGACGTGATCATCAACGCCACCGCCTTTGCGGTGGGAGACGCGGCACAGGACCCGCTCGCAGCATTCGATTGCCCGGTGCTGCAGGTCACGCTTGCAGGTTCGGGCGAAGAGGATTGGCGGCAGTCGGCGCGTGGGCTCGGGGCCAAGGACCTTGCCATGTCGGTAGTGCTGCCGGAACTCGATGGCCGCATCGCCACGCGTGCCGTGTCGTTCAAGGCCGATCACCTGTGGCATGAACGGAGCGAGTGCCGCATCGTCACCTACAAGCCGGTGGAAGATCGCATCCACTACGTCGCAGCGCTCGCAGCCAACTGGGTGCGCCTGCGCCACACACCTGCTGCCGCGCGCAAGACCGCCATCCTGCTTGCGAACTATCCCAACAAGGACGGGCGCATTGCCAATGGCGTCGGCTATGATACGCCCGCCAGCACCATCGCCATCCTGCGGGCGATGGAACACGCCGGACATGCCGTACGCAACATTCCCGAAACAGGGAATGCGCTGATCGAGGCGCTCCAGGCTGGCGTGACCAATGCGCGGAGTGACAAGACATCGGATATCACGCTTCCGCTCGCCGATTACTTGAGTCACTTCAATACCTTGCCGCTTGCGGCTCGCGCGGCACTGGAGGAACGCTGGGGACCGCCGGAGCGGGACCCGTTCATGCGCGGCGGCGATTTCCACTTGCCCCTGCTGCGCTTCGGCAACGCCGTCGTGGGGGTGCAGCCGGCACGGGGCTACAACATCGATCCCAAATCCACCTACCATGATCAGGCCCTGGTGCCGCCGCACGGATACCTCGCCACCTATGTGTGGCTGCGCCAGACCTTCGGCATGCAGGCGATCATCCACAACGGAAAGCATGGCAATCTTGAATGGCTGCCGGGCAAGGCGACGGCATTGTCGGAATCGTGCTGGCCGGAGATTGCGCTGGGTCCTGTGCCGCAGCTTTATCCGTTCATCGTCAACGATCCGGGCGAAGGCACGCAGGCGAAGCGGCGCACCTCCGCCGTCATCATCGACCACCTCACTCCGCCTCTCACGCGCGCCGAGTCCTACGGTCCGATGAAGGACCTGGAGGCGCTGGTGGATGAGTACTACCTCGCCTCTGGACTGGATCAGCGGCGGCTGTCCGCATTGCGCGAGAACATCCTCGACCTCACCCGCCAGCACCGCCTCGACAGGGACGCCGGATTCACGGGCGATGCCGAGGGCGATTTGCAGCGGCTGGATGCCTATCTCTGCGACCTCAAGGAAGCGCAGATCCGGGATGGGTTGCACATTCTCGGAACGGCCCCCACGGGTGAGCAGGAAACGTCTCTGCTGGTGGCACTGACCCGCGTGGCGCGCGGCACGGGTACGGGCGGTGATGCATCGCTGGTGCGGGCGCTGGCGGACGACTTGCAGCTTGGCTTCGATCCCCTGGCCTGTGACTTCAGCGCGGCGTGGGCGGGACCTCGGCCCGGCGTACTGCAAGCTCTCCCGGCCGATCCCTGGCGCACGCAGGGCGACACGGTGGAGCGGTTGGAGTTGCTGGCGGAACTGTGTGTTGCCGGAGCATCACCGCCACCGGGAGACGCTTCGGCGCAGGTGATTGCCATGGTCAATGCCACGCTTCGCCCTGCCCTTGCGGCGTCGGCGACGAATGAAATTGACGGCGTGTTGCGCGGCCTTGCGGGAGCGCGCGTGGCGCCAGGCCCATCCGGTGCGCCGACGCGTGGGCGCCTCGACGTGCTGCCCACGGGGCGCAATTTCTTCTCCATCGACAACCGCACGCTGCCCACTCCGGCGGCGTGGTCGCTGGGCAAACGGTCGGCTGACGCGCTGCTCACACGGCACTTCCAGGAGACAGGGCAACACCTTGTATCCGCTGCCCTTTCAGCCTGGGGTACGTCCAACATGCGGACCGGTGGGGATGACATCGCGCAGGCGCTTGCCCTCATCGGCGCGAAGCCGCTGTGGGACCCGGCAAGCTGGCGCGTGACCGGATTCGAGACCATTCCGCTCGCCGTGTTGGGCCGGCCGCGGGTGGATGTGACGCTCCGCATTTCCGGATTCTTCCGGGACGCCTTTCCGGCGCAGATCGAATTGCTCGACAAGGCCATCGCCAGCATCGGGGCACTGGATGAGCCGGAGACCGACAACCCCATCGCGGCCCGCATGCGACGAGAGGCGGCGACGCTCGCTCATTCCGGCGTCACCGCCGACGAGGCCCGGCGGCTTGCCGCGCAGCGTATCTTCGGCGCCAAGCCGGGGGCCTATGGTGCGGGCCTGCAGGCCCTGATCGATGAAGGCATCTGGCAAACGCGCGCCGACCTTGCCGCAGCCTTCGTCACCTGGGGCGCTTTCGCCTATGGCGCAAAGGCGGACGGCGTACCTTCGGAGGATGCGTTCCGGCGGCGCCTTGCAGCCGTGGAGGCGGTGATCCACAACCAGGACAACCGCGAACATGACCTCCTCGACTCCGACGATTACTACCAGTTCGAAGGCGGTCTCAGTGCGGCCGTGGAAACCGCTTCCGGCAAGAAGCCCGCGACCTACCACAACGACCACTCCCGCCCGGAGCGGCCCGTGGTGCGTACGCTGGATGAAGAAGTGGCCCGCGTGGTTCGCTCGCGTGTCGCCAATCCCAAATGGATCACGGGCGTGAAGCGGCACGGCTACAAGGGGGCCTTCGAGATCGCCGCGACCGTGGACTACATGTTCGCCTTTGCGGCCACGGCAGATGCCGTGAAATCGCATCACTTCGACCTTGCCTACGAGGCCTATCTCGTGGACGATGATACGCGGACGTTCCTGGCCGACAACAATCCGCATGCGCTGAAGGACATTGCCGCGCGCCTTGCCGAAGCCATTTCCCGCGGTCTCTGGCAGCCGCGGCTCAATTCAACCTACGATCACCTGAAAGAGTTGCAGACATGAGCGACGAACCCGAGAGCGGCGACGACCACGACCTCGCACGGCATCACGAGAAGATGGCGAAGAAGAAGGCGGCGCGCGCCAAGATCATGGCGGGCAAGACCATCGAACGCGGCCTCCTCATCGTTCACACCGGCAAGGGCAAGGGCAAGTCGACCGCCGCCTTCGGCATGGTGTTCCGCTGTATCGGCCACGGCATGCGCTCCGGCGTCATCCAGTTCATCAAGGGTGCCTGGGATACGGGCGAGCGTACGGTGCTGGAGAACTATCCAGACCTCGTCACCATCAAGGCCGCGGGTGAAGGCTTCACCTGGGAAACGCAGGACCGCGCCCGCGACGTCGCCCATGCCCGCGACGGTTGGGAGCAGGCCAAGAAGATGATCGCAGACCCATCCTACAAGATGGTGCTGCTGGACGAACTCAACATCGTGTTGCGCTACGACTACCTGCCCATGGAGGAAGTTCTGGAGGTGCTGCGCTCCCGCCCCGCCGACAAGCACATCGTCATCACCGGGCGCAATGCGCGGGACGAGTTGATCGAGATCGCCGACCTGGTGACGGAGATGGAACAGGTGAAGCATCCCTTCCGCTCCGGCGTGAAGGCGCAGGCGGGCGTGGAGTTCTAGCCGCAACGGCTCTCGGAATGTCGCAATCCGCCTTGCCCGGCGGCAACGCGGCGCTATAAGGGCGCCAGCAGTTCTCCCCCATCCGGCTTTGCCCCGAGGGAGATGAAAGACATTCCGGTGCGGCGGACCCTGAGTGGCGCCAAGACGGAGCTGCCTTCCACCCGGCGAACTGCGCCGGCTG
>CALMLK010000095.1 GCA_937868035.1 uncultured Alphaproteobacteria bacterium | reverse complement strand
GCCATCCGCATGTCCGAAGCGGCACTGGAGGCCACTGTGCAGCAGGTGAAGGCGGGCATGACGGAAAAGCAGGTGGAAGCGATCCTGCTCAGCGAATTGTTCAAGGCGGGATGCGACGGCTTGTCCTTCGATCCGATCGTGGCGGCGGGCGACAACGCGGCGCGGCCCCATGCCTCGGCGCGGGCCGACTATGCGATCAAGCCGGGCGATGCCCTGCTGTTTGATTTCGGCGGCCGCTACAAGCATTTCAGCGCCGACATCACGCGCACGTTCTTCGTGGGCCATGTCACGGACCATGACCGCGCCTTCTACGACACGGTGCTTGCCGCCAATGCCAAGGGCCGGGATATTTCGAAACCGGGGATGACTGCCTCCGACGTTGATGATGCGGTGTGCACGGTGCTGGAACGGTCGCAGTTTGCCGCCTTCAAGCGCCACAAGACCGGCCATGGGCTTGGCCTTGATGTCCACGAGGCACCGCAGATCATGCGCGGCAACGGGCAAAAGCTGGAGCCGGGCATGGTGTTCACCATCGAGCCTGGCCTCTATCGCGACGGCGAAGCGGGTGTGCGCATTGAAGACGATGTGATCGTGACCGAAACGGGCATCGAAAGCCTCACCACCTACCCGCGCGACCTGCGCGTGATCGGCTAGACCTTGGCGTAAGCCACGGCAATTTCCGCTGCCACGCGCGCGTTGTTCATGACGAGCGCGATGTTGGCGCGGAGAGAGCGGCCTTCGGTGATTTCCGTGATGCGCTTCAGCAGGAAGGGTGTCACATGCTTGCCGCCCACGCCTTGCGCCTGCGCCTCCGCCAGAGCGCGGGTGACGTGCGGCGTGATTTCCGACGCCGGGATTTCATCAGCGGCTGGAATGGGGTTGGCGATGACAATGCCGCCCTTCAAACAGAGACGCCATTTCGCCTGCATCATTGCGGCAACCTCGACCGGCGTGTCGAGCCGCATGGGAACGCCGAGGCCACTCCCGCGCGAATAGAAGGCGGGGAATTCGCTGGTGCCGAAGCCCACGACTGGGACGCCGTTTGTTTCAAGAATTTCGAGGGTCAGGGGCAAGTCAAGGATCGCCTTCGCACCTGCTGTCACGACGGCCACATCGCTGAGGGCGAATTCGTGGAGGTCGTTGGAGATGTCAAAGGTCGCATTGGCTTCACGGTGCGCGCCGCCGATGCCGCCCGTGGCGAACACCGCAATGCCGGCCATGGCCGCGAGGCGCATGGTGGATGCAACGGTCGTGGCACCGGTCGCTTTCCGCGCCAACACGAAGGGAATGTCGCGCGTGGAGACCTTGGGGATGGACGGGCCTGTGCGCGCGAAGTGGGCCAGTTCATCGCGGGAGAGACCGGCGCGGAGTTCGCCATCGACAATCGCGATCGTTGCCGGAATGGCGCCCGCCTTGCGCACCACATTCTCGACGCGCTCGGCCATGTCCAGGTTCTGCGGATAGGGCATGCCATGGGCGATGATGGTGGATTCCAGTGCAACCACGGGCGCGCGTTTCACCACGGCCTCGCGCACTTCATCGGTCATCCTGACTTTCATTCACCTACTCCAGCGTGGAGGCCGCACCGGCGATCACCTGCCCGGCCAGTCTTTGCCCGCGCGCGGCTGCGGCGGCAAGGGGTTCGCCTCTGAGCAGGCCAAACACCAGTCCGGCCACGGCCGCATCACCCGCGCCGGTCACATCGACAATCTGCTCAGGCGGAACGGCGGCGACATGATCGATCTCGCTGCCATCGGACACGAAGGTGCCCTCTGGACCGGCGTGAATGACGACATTGCGCAGGCCCTTGGCGTGCATGAAAGCGAAAGCCCCCTCAATGTCGCGTGTTCCCGCAACCTGCTCGATCTGGTCGAAATTGGGAGACGCGAGAAAGACAGGGCCTCGTTTCAGAACCTCCATCAATTTTTTCGATTTCGGAACAGAGACGGGTTCGATGACCAGACGCTCGCCCACAAGCGCCGCGACGGCGTTCAGCGTCTCCTGCGGCAGGTTGCAGTCGGCGACGACAAGCGATGCGGATTTGATCACGCCCGCGTGCGCTGCCACGATGGTGGGGACGAATTCTTCCATGGCGCGCATATCGTTCATCGCCGTGATCAGTTCACCATCATGGTCGAGCAGCGCCACATAGGAGCCGGTGCTGGTGGCGCTGCGCACCACGCGGGACACATCGACGCCCGCCCGCCTCGTCTCTGCCAGCACGGCATCACCGTGGACGTCATTGCGGACAACGGAGATGAGCGCCACATCTGCACCCAGCCGCGCGAGGTTGTGGGCGATGTTGCGGCCCACGCCGCCCGCGGAGGTGGAGACGATGCCGGGATTGGAGGTTCCCAGCCGGTTGGGTGCGGTGACCTTGGCCTTGATATCGATATTTGCGCCGCCAAGGACGACGATGTCGGGCATGCTCAGAAGTCCGTCTTGACGCCGCCCTCCTTCACGCGACGGTCGACGAACGCGTCGAGTTCGGCGCGAACGGCGGCAGGCATGTCGGGCTGCACGTAATTTTGCAACGCCTGCTTATAAACCTGATTCGCGCGCTTGTAGGCATCGGGGCTGCCAGCGGCGGTCCATTGCTGATAGTTGCGCCAATCCGAAATGATGGGCTGGTAGAAGGCCTCGGAATAGCGGGCCAGCGTGTGCTGGGCGCCGAAGAAGTGCCCGCCGGGCCCCACTTCACGGATCGCATCCAAGGCCAGCGCGTCGGGGCTGGTGTCGAGCGGCTTGAGGAAGCTCTTCACCATCTGGATGAGGTCACAATCGAGCACAAACTTTTCAAACGACGCGACGAGGCCACCCTCCATCCAGCCGGCGCCGTGCATGATGTAGTTGCCACCGCCCATGGTGACGCCCCAGAGCGAGAACACGCTTTCATACGCGGCCTGGGCGTCCACGGTGTTGGCGGCGCAGGTGTTGGAGGTGCGATAGGGAACGCCATAGCGGCGGGCCATCTGGCCGCCGAGAATGGTGGACTTCATGTATTCGGGCGTGCCGAAAGCGGGAGCGCCGGACTTCATGTCGACGTTCGAGGTAAAGCCGCCGTACACGACCGGTGCGCCCTTCTTCACGAGCTGGCAGAAGGCGAGGCCGGCGAGGGCTTCGGCATTCTGTTGCGTGACCGCGCCCGCAATGGTGACGGGGGCCATGGCACCAGCCAGCGTGAAGGGAGTCACGCATACGATCTGGCCGCGCGACGACAATTCCATCATGCCCATCAGCATGTTGTTGTCGAGCTTCAGCGGCGAGTTGGTGTTGACGATGGTCATGAGGCAGGGGCGCTTCTCGAACTCCTCCTCCGTCACGTTGTTGACGATGCGGGCGATCTCGATTGCGTCCAGCACGTTCTGGCGGCCGAGCGAATAGCACTTCAGCGGCTTGTCGATCAGGATGGCCTTGTCACGCAGCGCTTCCAGATGACGGATCGAGGGGTGCAGGTCGATCGGTTCCACGCTGTAGCCGCTGGAGGCATCGATGCAGTCGAAATACTGGGTGAGCTTCAGGAACTTCTGGAAATCGGCGCGGGTGCCGGGGCGGCGTCCGCCTTCCATGTCATGGCAGTTGGGCGGGCTGCCCACCGCCACGAAGGCCATGTAGTCGCCACCGATGGGGAAGCTCTTGGCGGGGTTGCGGGCGTTGAAGGTGAACTGCGATGGCGCGTGGCTCACCATTTCCTCGACGAAGGCGGGATCGAAGCGCACGCGGTCGCCGGTGATGGTGACGCCACCCGACGCCTTCAGCAGGTCAATCGCCTCGGGGAGCAGAAAGTCCATGCCGATTTCCGAGAGTATCTGCAGCGAGGCGCGGTGGATCGCTTCAACC
>CALMLK010000094.1 GCA_937868035.1 uncultured Alphaproteobacteria bacterium | reverse complement strand
AGTCCCGCGATGGGAATATGCACGGAAAGAATGAAGCCCATGGCCTTGCGCAGATTGTCATAGATGCGCCGGCCCAGCGAAACAGCTTTCACGATGGAACCGAAGTCATCGTCCAGCAACACGATGGCAGATGCCTCCCGCGCCACGTCCGTGCCGCGTCCGCCCATGGCGATGCCGATGTGAGCCGCTTTGAGGGAAGGCGCGTCATTCACGCCATCGCCCGTCATGGCCACGACATGACCCAGCGTCTTCAGTGTGCGCACGATGCGCAGTTTCTGCTGCGGCAACACGCGCGCGAAGACGGACGTGGATGAGACGAGGGCGCGCATCTCTTCGTCCGAACAGGCCTCCACGTCCGCGCCAGTCGCCACGGCGCCTGCGGGAAAACCAGCCTTGTCCGCGATGGCGCGGGCGGTGACGGGATAGTCGCCCGTGATCACGATGACGCGGATGCCCGCAGAGCGGCACTGCCGCATGGCATCCGGCACGCTGGCACGCAACGGATCGGAGAGTCCCGCCAAACCTTCAAAGGCAAAGCGGAATCCCTGGGGCGTGGCGGGCAGCGCACCGCGGTGATGGGCGCGGGCCACGCCGAGAACGCGCAGGCCTTCACCTGCCATGGCATCAGCGGCGCGCGCCATTGCCTCGCGTTGTCGGGGACCGAGTTTGCACAATCGCGCAATGGCTTCCGGCGCGCCCTTCGCCGCCACGACAAGGTGCCCGGCGGAATCGGCCCACACCTGGGTGACGGCGAGCAACTCCGGTTTCAGACCGTAGTTTCGCTTCAGCGTCAGTCCTTCACGCGCAAGGGGCGATCGCATTGCAAAGGCGTGATCCATGGGATCGAAGGCTTCCGGCGCGGACGCAAGCGCACCCGCTTCCAACAACGATATGGCATGAGAAGCGGGAGTGGCGTCCAGTTCGGTCATCGCCTCCCGCGCCTGCCAGACGTGCGTGACCTGCATGCGGTTCTCGGTCAGCGTGCCCGTCTTGTCGGTGCACAGCACCGTGGCAGAGCCCAGCGTTTCAATGGCGGCGGCGCGGCGCGTCAGCACCTGCGAGCGCGAAAGGCGCCATGCGCCCATGGCCATGAATACGGTGAGCACCACGGGAAACTCTTCCGGCAGCATGGACATGCCCACGGCGATGCCCGAGAGCGCCGCCTCCAGCCAGTTTCCACGCAATACCCCATGCAGCACCACGAGCAGAAGGCTGACTGATATTCCCGCGATGGCGAAAAATTTGACCATGCGCCGCGTCTGCATCTGCAGATGGGGTGGCTCCAGGTCGATGCTGCGCAAGGCCTGTCCGATTTGGCCGATCTCGCTGTTGGCGCCCGTCGCCGTGACGATGGCACGTCCGCTGCCGCGCACCACAAGCGCGCCCGCAAAAACCAGACCGTCACGGCCACCGGTCGCGCCTGCCTGTTTTTGCACGGGGACGGATTCACCTGTGAGCAGGCTCTCGTCCACATGCAATTCGCTGGCGGTCACAAGTGCTGCGTCAGCGGCAACGCGGTCGCCTTCGCCGACAAGCAGCAGATCGCCCCGCACCACATCACGCCCGGCGATGCGCACCATGGTTCCATCGCGGACCACCAGCGCTCGCGGACTGGTGAGGTCGCGCAATGCTTCCAGCACACGCTCAGTGCGCGTTTCTTGAATGACAGTGATGAAGATGGACAGGCTTGCGAAGGCGAGCAGGATGAGTGCCTCGGCAAGGTCGCCGATGACAAGGTAGATCACGCCACCCGCGAGGAGCAGCGCCAGCATGGGTTCCCGGAGCACGTCCGCGATGATGCGGAAAGGCGTGCGCCTGTCGGGACGTGGCAGTTCGTTCGGCCCCTCGGCCTCAAGCCGGCGTGCGGCGTCGGCCGAGGTCAGTCCGCCGGCTTGAAATGTTTGCGCCCGCTCATCCTGCACTTGCATCTGATGAGATGTAGTCGGCCCGGCGTCTTGCGTCCATGACAGGTGTCAAGGCCGCCCGCGGGGCCAACAAAAAAACCGCCCCGGCTTGCGCAGGGGCGGTTTCTGATTTCTGCCGGAGGCCGGACTTAGGAGCGGTATTGCTGGATGCGCGTGGTGCGCAGGCCGGCAAGGCCGTTCTTGTCGAGGGCGCGTTGCCACGAAAGATATTCTTCCGTTGTCAGCGTGTAGCGCTCGCAGGCTTCCTCAAGAGAGAGGAGGCCGCCGCGCACCGCTGCCACGACTTCAGCCTTGCGCCGGATCACCCAGCGATGGCTGCCAGGCGGGGGCAGGTCGGCGATTGTCAGCGGGCTCCCATCGGGGCCGATGACGTAATTGACGCGGGGACGCAACTGACCGTTCATACGCAAACTCACTCACACACACTGGACCTGCGCAACTGGCGCTGAAGCGGCCCAACTGACGATCACCCTACGTGTGGCAACTTAATTTTGGCCTAAGCGACTGTGAAGAAAGTCCAAATTTGCCGATGGCGACTG
>CALMLK010000093.1 GCA_937868035.1 uncultured Alphaproteobacteria bacterium | reverse complement strand
GAGCTGCCTTGCCCAGATGGTGCAGGTCTATGAGGCGCGAAACGGCGGCAACATCATCGCCGTGGAAGAAACGCCGTGGGAGCACGTGCACCGCTACGGCGTCGTCGGTGCCAAGGACTGGCAGGACAACCACTTCACCATCAACCAGATGGTGGAAAAGCCCAAACGCGAGGACGCGCCCTCAAACCTCATCATTTCCGGACGCTATATCCTCCAGCCCGAGATCTTCGAAATCCTCGACCGCAAGAAGGCGGGTGCGGGTGGCGAAATCCAGATTACCGACGCCATGAAGCGCCTCATGGACGTCCAGCCCTTCCACGGCCTCAAGTATGAAGGCACCACCTACGACTGCGGCGACAAGGTGGGCTTCCTCGCGGCCAACGTGGCCCACGCCCTCGAGCGTGAAGATATCGCCCCCGCCTTCCGCAACGAATTGAACAAGATTCTGCAGGCCCACGGCGGCAAGATTTCGTGGACGTGAAACCGCGCGGCGAGCGTTTCAGCTAGCGTTTCAGGATGAGGCTGCCGATGAGGCGGTGCTCGTCATAGTCGCCGCCGGCACTGAAGCTGTCGAACCACGTGCCGTCATACATCGCCCCCATGGCCATGTAGGGATTGAGCTTCCACTCCAGCCCCGTCTCGATGCCATAGGTCGTGTCGCTGCCGCCTGTGCTCCTCGCAACCGAGATATCGGCGCCGGTAATCAGGTTGAGATTGTCATGCAGCGCGTGCGTGACCCGCGCTCCCGCAGACCACGTTTTCGTGGCGGAATCGGTGGCGCTTGCTGTTTCCGCAAGGCCCAGCGTGGCCGTGAGGTCCACCTGCGTCAGTTCCGTCGGGCGCCACTGGATATTCGCCAGAAGCCCGGGCGCCTGAACAGTCTTCAGGCTCGGGTCTTCATAGTCGCGGACGAGATAGGCAAGCCCCGCCTCCCCGCTCCACACCGGATCATCGTCGATCTTCAGGCCCAGCACCGCGCCATAGCCTTGCGAGTCACGGCGCAGGCCGTTGCGGTCCACACTCTTGTCGTGGAAACGCGGCGTGTAGGAAACTTCCGCGAAAGGCCGCAGCACGGCGCCGCGGTTGAACGTGCCGCGCAAGGAAAGATCGGCCTGCACATAGTTGCGGTCGCTGTTGTCCTCGCTGCCCCCGCCGGAGAGATCGACATCCTCGAACAGGTTGCGCCGCAGCCCCGCCTTGACCTGCGCATCAACGAAACCGGCTTCATGTGTCACAGCGGCACTGCTGCGGAACTCATGGGACAGACGGTTGCCGATGGCGGTGTCGGGCACTTCACTGTTGGCCGCACCCGTTGATGTGAGGGTGTAGCCGTCTTCAAGGTCAATCCAAGTGCCGTGCCGCACATCAAGCCGCAACGCCATCTGCGCATCGGCCGATGCGGTCGATAAATCGCTCTCATCGAGGTAGCGCACGATCTCGCCGCTTGCCGTGGCGGTGAAGGCATGGCGCGGCCAGTCACTCACGACAGTGAGGCCGGGCTTGAGCCGCAGGCCCACATCAGCCTTCGCGCCGCTGGAGGCGCCACCGACATTGCTCGTCGCAACCGCACCGATTTCAAGCGTCGGATAATAGGTGAGGCCACCCTGCCGAAGCCCGGTCGCGGCATAGGGATCAGGCGCAGGCGCGCGTTTGCGCCGCAAGGGCGGAGCGGGATCATCCGTGCTGGAAATGACGGCATAACCGGGAACGGGCGGCGGCGGTGGAGGCTCCACCGAATCCATCAGCGGCCCATACAGGTCGTCGGCGCTGGCATCCTGCGCCAGCACAGGCTGAACCGCGGCAAGCGCGTACAGGCTTGCCGCGGCGAGCACACAAAGGGGACGACTGACACACAACATCGCCTCCCTCTCTAAGAAAACATGGTTAACAGGGCCTTGACGCCCTGTTCCAATGAGCAGTGGCAAAGCGCCGGGAATGGACTAAATGCGGGGGCCATGACCGCAACAGACCTTCTCACCCTTCGCCGCAATTGGCAGGCTTCCGCCCGCGCCGCCATCGCAACTGAAACCCGCGGCATGCAGGCGCTCGAACAGGCACTCGGCAGCAGTCTGGGCGAGGCCTTGGCGGATGCCGTCGCCGTCATCCGCAAGGCCCCGGGCCGCGTCATCATCACCGGCATGGGCAAGAGCGGTCACATCGCCCGCAAGATCGCCGCAACGCTGGCCTCCACCGGCACGCCCGCCCTCTTCGTCCACCCCGCCGAAGCGAGCCATGGCGACCTCGGCATGATCACCGCGCAGGACGTGGTCGTCATGCTCTCCAATTCCGGTGAATCCGCCGAACTGCGCGACATTCTCGTCTACAGCCGCCGCTTCAAGGTGCCGCTCATCGCCATGACGTCGCGCCGCGCCAGCACGCTTGGCCGGGAGGCCGACATCGTGCTGGAACTGCCGGAAGCGAAGGAGGCCTGCCCCAATGGCCTCGCGCCCACCACCTCCACGCTGCTGCAACTGGCGCTGGGTGACGCGCTGGCCATGGCGCTGCTGGAAGACAAGGGCTTCTCGCCCATGGACTACAAGAACTTCCATCCCGGCGGAAAACTGGGCGCACAATTGAAACACGCCAGTGACATCATGCACGCGGGCGAGCGCCTGCCGCTTGTCCAGCTGGGAACATCCATGGCGGAGGCCATCCTCACCATGACGCAGAAATCATTCGGCTGCGTGGGCGTCGTCGATCAGGCGGGCAGGATTGTCGGTCTCGTCACCGATGGCGACTTGCGCCGCCACATGGGCCCGCGTCTCATGGACCAGCGGGTTGATGACGTCATGACGCGCGCACCGAAGACCATCGGCACGGGAATGCTCACCGGCGAAGTGTTGGAATTCCTCAACGGCGCGCGCATAACCGCCGTCTTCGTGGTGGATGGCGGCGGAAAGCCCGAAGGCCTCATCCACATC
>CALMLK010000092.1 GCA_937868035.1 uncultured Alphaproteobacteria bacterium | reverse complement strand
CATGCTTCTCAAGAGCTTCGGCATTTCCGTTGGGCAAGGCTATCTGTTTGCGCCGGCCCTGCCGCAGGCCGCTGCCATGGATTGGCTGGATGCCTTCGACCGGCCGGCGCAGACCGGCGGAAAGATCATTCCCCTCCCCCGTGCCAATCTAAACGCCAGATGAACGCGGCATTCAGCGTGGGTTCCTGAAGCCCCCGCTATGGTCCTCCCATACTCGAACCAGGGAGGTTCACATGATCCGCTACACACTCTTCGTTCTCGCCGTTATCGGTTCCGCCGCCACCGCCGTCGCCTCCATCGCCCCGGCTGAGCGCACCGGCAACCCGGCCAATGTCACCATCATCGCGAAGAACCAGGCCTTCCCCGTCTATGGCGCGCTCGAAATCGAGGAATGCGCCGTCGAGGATTGTTCCGACGAATAACCCGTTCAAACCCATCCGGGCGCTGGACGGCAGCGCGGATGTTGGAACCGGGGCTTGGCCGAAGGCCTGATCAACCCGCCCCCTCGCCAGACCCAAGCTGGCTCCGGTTCCATCCTTTTCTCCCTCAGGCGACCCCCGATCCCCTGCAAACGTGATCGACTCCCTCCCCGCCTGATCCCTCGGCCCCGGCTTCAACAGCCGGGGTTTTCTTTTGCAGCGCCCTTCCACCGCGAAATTTTATTGCTATAGAAGCGCTCCCATGGCGAAGCTCGATACCATTGACTGGAAGATCCTGCGCGAACTGCAGCGGGAAGGCCGCGTGACCAATGTCGATCTCGCGGCCCGGGTCGGCCTTTCCCCACCGCCCACGCTGCGCCGCGTGCAGGCCCTGGAGAAAGCCGGCTACATCAAGGGTTATCGCGCCCAACTGGATGCCGAGATGCTGGATTACGGGGTGAAGCTGTTCGCCCTCGTCGGTCTCAAGAGCCAGGCGCAAAGCGAAATCGCCGACTTCGAGCGCCGCGTCCGGGGTTGGCCCATCGTGCGCGAATGCCATGCCGTCTCGGGCGGTGCCGACTTCGTATTGAAATGCGTGGCCCGCGACCTGCAATCGATCCAGGCTTTCGTCATGGGCGCGCTGGCCAAGGCGCCCAACGTGGAAAGCGTCAAGACGTCGCTCATCCTCCATGTTGCCAAAGATGAACCCGAGGTGCCGCTGCCATGACGGAGGTCACAACCGAACGGCATTGGCCATCGCTCATTTCCTCCGCCACCGCCGCCGTGATCGTCGGCTTTGCCTCGACCATCCTTGTGGTGATCGAAGGCGCCCGCGCCGTGGGCGCCAACCCGGCCCAGCAGGCCTCCGTCGCCGCCATTCTCTGTTTCGCCATGGCCGCCGCGTCGTTCATCCTGGCCGTTCGCGCCCGCATGCCGATCATGGTGGCCTGGTCCACGCCGGGTGCCGTGCTGCTGGCAACCAGCGCTGGCGGAATTACCTTTCCCCAAGCGATCGGCGCCTTTGTGCTGGCGGGCGCGCTGACGGTGCTGACGGCACTCATCACCCCCCTCTCCCGCGCCATCGAGCGCATGCCCGCCAGCATTGCCGCTGCCATGCTCGCCGGTGTGCTGTTGCGCTATGTGCTGTGGGTGCCGACGGCAGCGCTGGGATCGCCCGCACTGGTGATGCCGCTCATCCTCGCCTTTTTCGCGTTGCGCTTCGTGGTGCCGATGTACGCGGTGCCGGTGATCGTGGCGCTGGGCCTGCTCATCGCCGGACTCACCGGTGCGTTCGACCAGGGTGTGACGCTGGCGGTGACGCCGCTCACCTTCGACTGGCCGGAATGGAATCCGCAGGTGCTGATCAGCCTCGGCATTCCGCTCTACCTTGTCACCATGGCGTCCCAGAACCTGCCGGGCTTCGCCGTGTTGCGGGCCAACGGCTATGCGCCGCCCGTGAGCGCCTGTCTGCTGGTGACGGGACTTGGCTCCATCCTCTCCGCCCCCTTCGGTAGCCACGCCATCAATCTCGCGGCCATCACCGCCTCTCTGGTGGCAGGCCCCGATGCCCACCCGGACCCGGCCCGGCGCTGGAAGATGATTTATCCGTACACGGTGCTTTATGTGGTCTTCGGCCTCGCCGCGGGCACTTTCGTCTCCATGCTGGGCGCGCTGCCCAAGGAACTGGTCACGGCCATCGCCGGACTGGCGCTGTTCAGCCCCTTGATGGGCGGCATCTCCGCCATGATGAAGGAGCCGCGCGAGATCGAGGCCGCCCTGGTGACCTTCCTCACCACCGCATCGGGCATCACGCTCTTCGGCATCGGTGCCGCCTTCTGGGGCCTGCTTGCCGGACTCATCCTCTGGGGCGCGCAACGCTACGCCCGCCGCATCTGAAAGCGTCCGAAATGACAAACACTGCACGGCAATCCGAATGGGGCAAGACGCTGACGGTATGGCTTGTCATGCTGGTGTTCGGACTCGGTCTCTTCGAGATCGGGCTCCGCGTGGCACCGGGCCTCATCAGCCTGCCCTTCCTCGCCAAGTTTGATTCAGGATTGCGCGCCGACATCGCGGCCGCCACCGGCCTGCCCACCGCCCGGCAGTACCGCATCTTCAAATCGGAAGAGCGCACCGACAAGGGCCGTGACCTCGCCTTGTTCGAGCCCAACGCGACCTATCTCTGGCCCGCCGATACCGCGGACCGCGAGGCAGGTGCGCTCGAAGTGCAAACCTCCGACGCCTACGGCTTCTGCAATCCCGCCGGAGCTTACGAAGCAGCCCCCATAGACATCCTCGTGCTCGGCGGCTCGGTGCCAAGCTGCACGGGCGTGAAGCCGGATCAAACCTTTGCCGCGCGGCTGGGCAACGCCACGGGCCTCAAAACCTACAACATGACGGTGGGCGGCACAGGCCCCGACGACTACGTGGAAGTGCTGCGCGCCTTTGGCCTGGCCCTGAAGCCCCGCATGGTTGTGATGGCCTACGCCGAGTCGAATGATGTGCGCGACTGCAAGCTCCACAAGGCCTATGTGGCGACGGGCGAAGGCAAGGAAGTTGAACGGCCCGCCTCCGCCTTCAATCCCATGGCCTACAGTTACGCGCTGAATTTCATTTACGCGGGCGGCAGCGCCATTGTGAAATCCCTGAAGCGCAGCGCGGCACAGGATTTCCGCTTCACCGCATCGGTTGAGGGAAAGCCCGCAGCCTTCAACATCCGCAACGGCGACCTTGATGAACTGGCGCTCGCGCGCGACCTGCAGGCCGATCCGTCACAGGTGGAGAACTGCAGGCCCGCCCTCACGCAATTCGTTGCGTTGGCCCGCGCCAACAATTTCGTGCCCGTGGTCATGCTCGTGCCCGCGGCCTACACGGCCTACGGCGAGGCGACCCGTTTCAACGATCCCGCCATCGCCCCGGCCATGGCAGCACTTCACACAACCCAGCACGACTGGCTGGCAAAGGAAGCCTCCGCCATCGGTTACATCTTTGCCGATGAAACCCCGGCCTACACAGCCGCCATCAAGGAGAAGCCAGCGGCCTTCTTCCCCTCCAACGTTCATTTCTCCGCCACCGGGCAGGACGCCCTGGCACAGACCTATGCACCGGTCCTGAAAAACGCCCTGCCGCACTGAATTGACCCACGCCACTCCCAACGTGTTGGGGAGCAGTCGCGAATCGACTGAAAAGGTCAGCCCTAGGTGGATATTTCTGGAATTAGCGCGCCACCGTCACCGGGCAATCGGCTGAAGCGGCAACGGTTGCCGCCACCGATCCCAGCACAAGGCGCTTCACGCCCCGCGGATCGCCCGTGCCGGTGACAATATGGTCAAATCCCTCGCGGTTCGCATAGGCGACGATTGATTGCGCAACTTCCCGCGCATCCAGTTCGATGGCGGACACATCCTTGGCGCCGATGCTCTGCGCCATGGCCACGGCGTCGGTCAGCAGCTTGGAGATTTCCCGGTCGGAATGCGCATAGGCGGCCGGACTGCGAATGCCGCCCGACATGACGTTCACGGTGCAGATCGCCAGCGGCACGTTTTCCAGCGACGCCATTCGCGCTGCAAACGCCACGGCCTTCTCACCATGGGACGTACCGTCCGTTGCACAGAGAATCTTCTTCATCTTGTACTCCTGCGTGGATCGGACGTGTGTGGCCTAAGACGGCGACGAAATCCTTGACTTGCGTCAACACTACCATTCAATTACTTTGCAATAGATGCCCGGAAAAGAGTGTTTACCGTATGGAAAGACGCCTCAAATTCCGAAATGTGCACGAACGGGCAGGCGACCCGGACCCGACAAATTGCTCGTACCCGGAGGAGCACATGCAACGTTCGGACCGCTTGCCAATTCCGGACTCAAAGTTACCTTCCCCGTCCGTTTCCAAAACCTCCGATACGAAATGGAAGGTGTTCGTTATCAACCTGGACAGTTCCACCGACCGCCTCGCGCATATGCACGCGACTTTGAGTCGTCTTGGTTTAAGTTACGAGAGGATTCCGGCCATTGACGGCACAAAGCTCAGCCAAGATGAAATTAAACACCGATACTCTTCTTTTTGGTTTCAACTGTTCCATGGGCGCCAAATGTCCCCAGGTGAACTGGGTTGCGCTCTGAGTCACAAACTCGCCTACCGCCGCATTGTGGAAGACCAGCTCGACTGGGGCCTGGTATTGGAGGATGACGTCTTGTTAGACGACTCCTTGCTGGAATTGCTTCAGGCCTTGTTCGGCGTGAAACTTCCCGCCGAAATTATCCAGCTATATTTTTCCGAACAACGGCGTCACAAACTGCCCACATTGAAGGAGGTTGCGGGTAAAAGGCTTGTAGCCTTTACTGGTGCTCATGCATCAGCAATTGCATATTTGGTTTCGCATTCCGCTGCGATCAAACTCTCAGGCACGGACAAAATTCGGTTTGCTGCAGATAAGTTTTCGTGGATATCCGCATACTACAATGTTTCGTTCTGCGGCCTCCTCCCGTTTGCGGCAACTCCACACCCAACCTTGAACGGAAAATCAAATATTGATTACTCGGATCAATATCTTTCGCACCGTGGACGACAAGCTAGCAAGCGCTTGCTCTGGAAATTTGTTGTGCGGCCTATTGCTGTCACTGTGCGAACGATGATCAACAGACAGAGACAAAAAGCTTTCGAATCAAGTGGCCAAAACATTTCTTGAGAAGCGCTTGAGGCGCGCACATAACCGTAACCAAGCAATTTATCAGAACTTGGCGGCGTTTACTTTCGACGTCATTGGTCGGTCGATCAGTGTCGATGGCTTATATGAACGGGA
>CALMLK010000091.1 GCA_937868035.1 uncultured Alphaproteobacteria bacterium | reverse complement strand
CGAAGAAGGCAGTCTCGCTCATCATCGGGCCCCATCCCGCTTCGTACCAGCCGACGGAACCATCATCGAACGTCACCTGCAATTGGCCGTAGTTGTACATGCCCGCGTCGATTTCGTCGCTGAGGCGCACGCCGATGGCGTGGACCGTGCGCGGCTCTGCGCCCGTGACCTGGCACATGACATCGACATAATGAACGCCGCAATCCACGATGGGCGAGATCGATTTCATCAACTGCTTGTGCACCTGCCACTGCGCGCCGGACGACTGCTGGTTCAGATTCATGCGCATGACGAGCGGCTTGCCGAGCGTGCGGCCCAGTTCGACGAACTTCACCCAGGAGGGATGGACGCGCAGGATGTAGCCGATCACGATCTTGCGGTTCTTGGCGCGGGCCAGAGCGGCGATGTCCTCGGCCTCGGCCACGGACGACGCAAGCGGCTTCTCGATGAAGAGGTGGCAGTTGGCGTGCAAGGCCATCTTCGCATATTCGCCGTGGGTGTCCGGCCAGGTGTTGATCGAGACCGCGTCGGGCGCTGTCTGGCGGAGTGCGTCGGCGTAGTCGTTGAACAGCGGTACGCCCGGAAATTCATCCTTGATGTCGCGGCGCTGGTCGATGCCGCGGCTGCACAGCCCCGCGATTTCAAAACCGTCATTGGCGGCATAGGCGCGGGCGTGCGACAGCCCCATGTTGCCGACGCCAACCACCAAGACCCTGACCTTTGTCATCGTCCCTCCACCCATGTCCGCTTCACGTTGAGATTGTCATCGAGGTGCACGAGGCTCGCAAGGGCTCCCGGCGCGATGATGCCGAGATCGCCGCGGCCGAGAAAGCGCGCGGGATTGCGTGACGCCATTTGCAATGCATCGGCCAACGGAACCCCGAGTTTGTTCACACCGTGGCGCAAGGCCTCGTCCATGGTCAGGTTGGAGCCCGCCAGCGTCCCATCATCGAGTTGCAGCCGGCCTTCGAAGCGCGCCACGGTGCGGCCCTGAAGGGTGAAGCTGTCCGGCCCGCCGGCAGCTGGCGGCATGGCATCGGTCACCAGCATGAAGCGATCATGCGGAGCGGCGGCAAGGGCCACCCGCAACGTGGCGTCGTGAACGTGATGGCCATCGGCAATGATGCCGATGAAACTCGCCGCATCCGTCAGCGCCGCACCGACCATGCCGGGTTCCCGCCCGGTCATCTGGCTCATGGCATTGAAGAGATGGGTGAACGCCTGGGCGCCGGCCCGCAGTGCTGCCTTCGCCTCCGCTGAGGTGGCGTCGGAATGGCCGAGACTCACCTTCACGCCCGCCCGCGCCAGGCGGGAGATCAATTCCGGCGCGACCTTGTTGGGCGCCACCGTCACCATGACCGAACCACAGGCCGCCTCGGCGATGAGCGTGACATCGGCTTCCGTCATGGCGCGGATGAAGTGCAGGTCATGGGCGCCTTTTCGCGCAGGATCAAGAAATGGGCCTTCGATGTGGACGCCGAGCACCGATGCTGCGCCACGGGCGCGGGCCTCGCGGACGGCTGCAACCGCAGCCGCGGTCACGGCGGGTGCGTCGGTGATGACGGTGGGCAGCATGCCCGTGGTGCCAAAGCGGCGGTGCGAATCCGCAATGGTGCAAACGATTTCAGGGGTGGGACCATCGTTCAGCAGGGCGCCGCCCCCGCCATTCACCTGCACATCGATGAAGCCGGGTGCGAGGATACCGCCGTCGAGCCGGATCAGGGCTGCGTCTCGCGGCACGGTCCCTGCTTCGGCGATGCCGGCGATGTGGCGTCCCTCGATCAACACGGCGGCGTTGTCGCAAAATCTCTCGCCATCGAAGACGCGCGCACCATGCAGCACAAAGCCCATCACAGTGTCTCCGTCACCTTGCGCAACTGTCGTGGCGCATCCGGGTTGCGGCCCAGCGCCTGGGCCACACGCTCGATTTCAAGATAGGCCGTCTGGATCATGGGAATGGGCGAGAGCAGCGGATGGCTTGCCGCAATCACGGGCCAGTTGCCGCCCGCCACCCCCACATCGGCACCCATGGCTTTCAACCTCTCCACGGCGGCGCGTGTGCCAGGCAAAGCCGCATCATCCTGCGCATATACCAACAGTGGAAAGCCCGGCTCCACGAGTTCAAGCGGGCCATGCATGACTTCGGCGGCGGAATAGGCTTCCGCGTGGATGGCGCAGGTCTCCTTCAGCTTCAGCGCTGTCTCCGCGGCGATGGGATAGGACGGCCCGCGGCCCAGAACATAAAGCGACTCGGCCTTCACGGCGCAGTCCACAAAGCCCGGCCACTGCAAGGCGCAGGCGCGGGCGAGTTGATCGGGCAATGCGGAGAGCGCTGACTTCAAGTCTTCATCCGCGCTCCATTCCGCGATGATTGCGGCAGCAGCAACCAGCGACACGATGAAGGATTTTGTCGCGGCCACGCTCCTTTCCGCGCCTGCGTGGAGCGGAAGGCAGATGTCAGCGCTGCGGGCGGCAGGCGAGTCATCGACATTGACGATGGCGACAGTGAGAGCGCCTGAGCGCCGCGCCGCATCCTGCAGGGCCACGATGTCCGGGCTCTTTCCGGATTGCGAAATGGTGACCGAGAGGCCATTCTGCACCCGCAGGGGCGCTGCATAGATCGATGCCACGGAGGCCCCCACCGAGGCGCAGGGAATGCCGAGTGCGATTTCGGTGAGGTACTTGAGATATCCTGCTGCATTGTCGGAACTGCCGCGTGCCGATGTCAGGACGACAGGTGGATCCAATTTGCGCAGGCGGCGGCCGAGATCGGCAAGCGCCGTGGCGTTGCGGGTGAGGAAGCGCGCCACAGCCTCGGGTGCCTCGGATGCTTCCTGGCGCATCAGGCTCATGGGCGGCCATCCTGCGCGAGTGTGAGTTCCGCGACGAAGTCGTAGCTGTCGCCCCGGTAGTGCGACTGTGTGTATTCGACGGTGCGGCCATCCGGCAGATAGGAGATGCGTTCAATGAACAGGGCAGGGCTTCCGGTGGGCAATTCCAGCAACCGCGCCTCGGGCTCCTTCAGCGCCGTGGCGTGCAGGCGCTGCAGGGCGCGCACGGGCTTGTGGCCGCGCTTGTCGAGTGCGGCATAAAGCGATGCGCCAACCGATTGCGGATCATCGAGGAAGCGCTGCGGAATGACGGCATGTTCGATTGCAAGGGGAACGCCGTCGGCGCGGCGCAGGCGGTGAAAGCGGCAGATCTTTTCGCTGGGCGACATCGAGAGCTTCAGCGCTTCCTCCGGCGTGGGAAGGCCGAGTGACCGGTCGATCCACGTCGCATCAGTTTCAAGCCCGCGCAACTGCATGTCCTCGCTGAAACTGGTGAGGCGTGACAGCGGCTGTTCCAGCCGGCGCGCCTGCCCCTGCACGAAGGTGCCGGAACCGCGGCGCTGCACCAGCACGCCATCCTGCACCAGTTCGGTGAAGGCCTTGCGCACCGTGACGCGGCTGACGCCGAGGAGTTCCGCCGCATCGCGCTCACTGGGAATCGCATCGCCACCGCGCAACTCCTGCGCAGATATGGCGTCGTTCACCAGTTTCTTGACGCGCAGGTAGAGCGGCAAGGATGGCACCGCCGAGAAGCGCCGCGATGTGAACACGCGGTTGAGCGCCGTCACGTCCAGCGCTCCGGCAAGCCGCAGGCGCGCCGCGCCATCATGATGGCGCCATCCATGGCATCGGCCTGGGGCGGCACCAGTGCGGCGCGCACATCGGCATCAAGATATGGCGGATAGACGCCGGCCAATCCGCCCAGCAGGCAGATGCGCTTTGCGCCGCGCGCCAGAAGCGCGTGGCCAAGTTTGGATATTGCGGCAGCACCTTCGATGACAATGGTCATGCCCTGCACATCGGCACGCGCAGCGGTCTCGAAGACGATGGGAGCGAAGGCCGCGTAGTCGCGCGGCGTTGCGGTTTCCGACCACAGTGACACGGTCTGGCGCGTACGCCCGACGCGCGCGAGGATTTCCTCGATGAGGTGCGTGGGCTGCAAAAGGCCATCCATGGCGAGTGCTGCACGGCGGACGGCGTGATGGCCGAGCCATGCACCGGAGCCGTGGTCCCCCAACTGGAAGCCCCAGCCGCCCACCATGTGGCGGTCTCCTTCCACCAGCGCCAATCCGATCGAACCCGTGCCTGCAATGACGATGCCGCCGTTGTTGCCGCTGAAGGCGCCGACGCAGGCCGCATAGGCATCATTGTCGGCGGTCACTGACGCGAAGGGCAGGCCTGCGCCGTTGATCTTTTCGGCGCCGACAGAGGTGACGATCCCGGCGAGGCCCAGCCCTGCATGGAGATCCTGCGCGGAGATGCCCGCCAGTTTCCCCGCCTGCCCGGCCACGCTGACGATGTTTGCCAACGCGCCATCGAAATCCTGATAGATATTGGAGGAACCGCCCACGGCTTCACCGAGCAACGTGCCGTCACGGTGGCGGATGCGGGCGCGGCACTTGGAACCGCCTCCATCGATGCCCAGGAAATAGCTGGCCGCGTCGTTCATGCCGTGACAATACCAAATTAATACCACGCTTCAAGCGCGAAATTAACGACCAGGCGTGCATACGGACTCAAAGACTTGTCAAGTGCCTGTGAACCGGGTTAACGCGGGGCTGGACAAGTGGTCCTATTTTGGTATTGTCGCCGCTATGCAGAGTGGCAATGTCAGGACTGAACAGCGGCTGCCCGATCTTCGCGGCTTTGATACGTGGGATGATGCCACGATCCTTTCCACCTTGCTTGCCGGTCAGCGCCGCGCGCTCGACGCCGTGGAACAGGCGCTGCCTGCAATTGCCGAAGCCGCTGGCTTGATGGTGCCGCGCATCGCCGCCGGCGGCAAGCTGATTTATGCAGGTGCAGGCACCTCGATCCGCGTCGCCGTGCAGGATGGCTCCGAGCTACCCGCCACCTTCGGCATGAAGGAAGACCAACTGGCCTATCTCATTGCGGGCGGACGCGACGCCATGTTCGATACGCTGGCCGACGCGGAAGATGACATTGAAGCGGGACGGCGTGCGGCGGAGACCTGTTCCGCCGGAGACGTTCTGATTGCCATCGCCGCTTCGGGGCGCACGCCCTACACCATTGCCGCGGCCCAGGCTGCGCGGACACACGGCTGTCTTGTGATTGCAGTGGTCAACAACGCATCCTCGCCTCTCGCGGAAGCAGCGGATCACGTGATCCTGCTCGACTCCGGACCTGAAGTGATTTCCGGGTCCACACGGCTGGGGGCCGGCACGGCACAGAAGGCCGCGCTCAATCTTCTGTCCACACTCGTCCACACGCGGCTCGGCGCCATCCATGATGGGCTGATGGTGAACGTGCAGGCGGGCAATGCCAAGCTGGTGCGGCGCGCGGCAGGCATCGTGCAACAGATCACGGGATGCGACCAGCAACGGGCTGCCGAAGCCCTTGCCCGCACGCAAGGCCATGTGAAGCTTGCTGTGCTGCTTTGCGCCGGTGCAGGCGACCTCGCCATGGCGCAAGACATTCTGTCTCAGTCAGACGGAAAACTGAGGCTGGCCTTGTCGAAAGTTTCGGCATCGGTGTAGCCTCAACCCATCAACGGGAGGAAAAGGAGAAACCCCATGATCAAGACAACACTCAAGACCCTGCTTCTGGCTGCCGCCGCCAGCATGGCGATGGCCGGCGCCGCATCGGCAGGCAAGATCACGATCGAAAGCTGGCGCAACGACGATGCCTCGATCTGGAAAGACAAGATCATCCCGGCCTTCAATGCGAAGTATCCGGACATCCAGGTGGAATTCACGCCGACGGCGCCGAAGGAATACAATGCCGCGCTCAACGCCCGCCTCGAAGGCGGCACGGCCGGCGACCTCATCACCTGCCGCCCGTTCGATGCCTCGCTCGAACTGTTCAACAAGGGCCAGCTTGCCGCACTCAACGACCTGCCCTCCATGGCCAACTTCTCTGACGTGGCCAAGAGCGCGTGGACCACGGACGACGGCAAGACCACCTTCTGCGTGCCCATGGCGTCGGTGATCCACGGTTTCATCTACAACAAGGATATCTTCAAGGAAGTGGGCGTGGAGCCGCCGAAGACGGAAGAGGAACTCCTCGCCGTGCTCGAAAAGATCAAGGCCAATGGCAACTATGTGCCCATGGTCATGGGCACCAACGACCAGTGGGAAGCCGCCACCATGGGCTTCCAGAACATCGGCCCGAACTACTGGAAAGGTGAGGAAGGCCGAAAGGCGTTGATCGACGGCTCGCAGAAGCTGACCGACAAGCCCTATGTGGACGCCTTCGCCGCCCTCGCCAAGTGGGCGCCCTACATGGGCGACGGCTACAAGGCGCAGACCTATCCCGACAGCCAGAACCTGTTCGGTCTCGGCAAGGGTGCCATCTATGCCGCCGGTTCGTGGGACATCTCCACCTTCCGTGCGCAGAACGTGAACATGGGCGCCTTCAAGGCTCCGCCGCCGGCCGGTGCATCGGACTGCTACATCTCCGATCACA
>CALMLK010000090.1 GCA_937868035.1 uncultured Alphaproteobacteria bacterium | reverse complement strand
CACCTGGCTGAGGATCAGCAGCATGCCCGTGCCTTCCGCCCCGTAGTAGAGGGTGACGACAGCGGCGGGGACAATCGCCACCATGCGGGTGAAGAGACGGCGCAGCCAGGCCGGCAGGCGGATATTGAGGAAGCCCTCCATCACGATTTGCCCGGCAAGGGTTGCCGTCACGGTGGAACTGAGCCCGCAGCACAGCAGCGCCACCGCGAAGAGCTTGGGCGCCAGCAGCGAACCGACGAGCGGCTCCAGCATGCCATGCGCCTGGGTGAGGTCGGTCACATGCACCTGCCCCGCCGCGTGGAAGGTGGCGGCCGCGAGGATCAGGATCGAGGCGTTCACCAGCAGCGCCAGCATCAAAGCCACGGTGGAATCGATGGTGGCGAAGGTCAGCGCCTGGCGCTTCTCCGCATCGCTCTTGCCGAAGGCGCGCGTCTGCACGATGCCGGAATGGAGGTAGAGATTGTGCGGCATGACCGTGGCGCCGATGATGCCGAGGGCGAGATAGAGCATGTCGGGATTGCGAATGATCTCCGTCGTCGGCGCAAAACCGCGGATCACCGCGCCCCACTCCGGATCGGCCATGGCAATCTGAGCAAAGAAGCAGGCGAAGATGATGCCCAGCAATCCCATGATGAACGCCTCCACGAAGCGGAAGCCGAGACGCTGCAACAGCAACACGAGAAACACATCAAGCGCCGTGATGACCACGCCCAATTCCAGCGGAATGCCGAACAGCAGGTTGAGGCCGATGGCCGTGCCAACCACTTCGGCAATGTCGGTGGCGATGATGGCAATCTCCGCGAAGATCCACAGCATGAAGGAAACGGGCCGGGGAAAGGCATCGCGGCAAGCCTGCGCGAGGTCGCGGCCCGAGGCCACGGCAAGCCGCGCACACAGGGACTGCAGCACGATCGCCATGATGTTCGACATGAGCGCGATGACCAGCAGCGTGTAACCAAAGCTCGCCCCGCCCGCGATCGAGGTCGCCCAATTGCCCGGGTCCATGTAACCCACGGAGACGAGATAACCCGGCCCCACGAAGGCCAGCACGCGCTTGAACCAATTGCCCTGGTTGCGCACGGGAATGCTGCGGAACACATCGGCGAGCGATGGTTCGTTGCGGCGTTGCTGCCAGCCCAGATTTGCAGTGTCGTCGGTCATCAGTCCCGCGCGGATCCCGTAAGTTTAGCCTGTGCTAAACTCGAATTTAGCATTGGCTAAACCAGAGTCAATGGGCTAGGTTCGCAGGCGCAACAATCGACGTTTTTCACCGATGCCCAGCAAGTCCCGCACCCCCAAGGCCAGGCTCCAGTCCGCCGCATTCCGGCGCACCCGCTCGGACCACTCGAAGGAGCTGGCGGAAGACTACGTGGAGTTGATTGCCGACATCATCGATGAACGCGGCACGGCGCGCGGCACGGATGTGGCGCTGCGGCTTGGCGTGGCCAATGCCACCGTGGTCAAGATGCTGAAGCGCCTGCAGGACATGGGCCTCGTCACCCAGGAACCCTACCGCCCCATTTCGCTCACGGGCGACGGCTGGCTGATGGCGGAGACGGGCCGCAAGAAACACCAGATCGTCGAACGTTTCCTCCTCGCTCTCGGAGTCGACGAGGAAACGGCACGGATCGATTCCGAGGGGATCGAGCATCACGTCAGCGAAGACACCCTCAAGGCCATGGGTCGCTACCTCGCCCGCCACACGTCATAAGGATTGACCATCATGCGCAAACTTCTCCTCGCCACCCTTCTCCTCGCCACACCCGCCATCGCGCAGGATGCGCCTCCGCCGCTCAATTTCGACATCGCCAGGCTCTGCGAGTGGCAGAACAAGAACAACTCCATGGATGTTGCGGAATGCACGGGCATGGAAAGCGAAGCGCAGAAGACAATCGCCGATCTCGAAACCAAGGCCGATGCCAAGCGCAAGGAAGAGTGCACGTCGGAAGCCCGCAATTATTCCGGTGACTCGGGCTTCGCCAGCTACACCGTCTATGCCGGCTGCCTCAAGGACGGCCCCGGCAGCCTGTGATCAGCGCCGCTCCGGGCGGCCATTCAGCACCAGCAGCAGCGCCAGCACGCCATAAAGGAAGGCTTCCCGCCACATGACGGGCAGGTAGCCATCCCACAAGGCTTCCGTCTCGCCGAACAGGAAGGCCGCCAGCGCGGCGTTGCGGGGCGTGGTGAAGCCGCCCGCGGCTGCGATGAACAACACCTTGATGCCGTAGGTCAGCCCCGCGCCGAAGCTCATGTTGCCGAAATGGAGAAGCGTGCAAATGCCACCCGCCATGGCAATGAAACCGGACGCCGCGGCGGTGAGCGAGATCACCTTCTCCACATTCGTTCCCAGCAGCGAAGCGGCCAGCGGTTCCTGCGCCACCGCCCGGATGGCGCGGCCCGCGGAGGAGAATTGCAGAACCATGTCACTCGCTGCGAGCATCGCCAGCATGACCACGACATTGATCGCCTGCACGGCGGAAACCTGGGCACCGAAGCCAAGCGGCAAGACCGCGCTCGACAGCGGCGGCAGCCAGTTGTCGCGTCCGTTCGCGCCGATGTGCACGCCTTCCATCAGCACGATGGCAATCGCCAGCGTGGCGACGATCATCGCGTTGGGTGAGCGCTGGGCAAAACGCGGAACAATCAATCCCGCGAACACGCTGAGCACGATGAGTGACAACAGCAGCGATGCCCCGATCCCGAACAGGATGGACGTTGCAAAGGTGAAGATCATCACGTTGTAGGCAGCGTTTGTGCCCAGCACCAGCACCTGACCCGAAAAGGCGAAGAGCGATCCGTGCGCCAGGTTGGGCTTGGGCACCACCTGAAACAGCAGCACATAGCTATAGGCCAGCAGCGCATAGACCATGCCGTTGTGAATGCCGCCCACCGCGATCTGGTAGAGGTAGCTCACGCAACCACGGGCCCCTTGCCCCTGCCGTGATTCCTGGCGTTAAATGCCACCATGCGTCCGATTGCCGTTGCCATCCTGTTGATCATGGGTCTCGTGGGACTCGCCGCCTGTACCGATGAAGCCCGGACCAGCTACCTCGACCTTCAGGGCCGAGTGTTCATCTTCAATCCGCGGATTGCAACAGCAACCTATGTCGTCACCCTCGCCATCCGCAAGACGCCACCGGCGGGATCAAAGGTCGTTGCAACCTTCGATAATCCTGCGGGCGGCGAACCGCTTCGCATCGAACAGCCCTTCCGCGACGGACAGACGCGCGTTTCGCTGGAGAGCGATCCCCTGCAATGCGTAAAGAAGGGCCGCACCTACGCTTTCCATGTCAGCGTCGTGGATGCATCGGGCAAGGAACTGCAGAAAGTGGATTCGTCCATCACATCGACGCTGGATCAATCCATCCTCCCGCCGGCACCACTGGTGATCGGCCCCGGGTATGAACCCAATCCGGCGCTGGAGGAGACAGCGGGCAAGGATGTCATGGCGCAACGCGCCCAGTGTCCGCCCTGAGTCTACGCCTTCTGCATCACGCAAACGAAGAAGCCGTCGGTGCCATGCTGGCGCGGCGTCAGCAGGAGTGTGTCGGTCGCGCCATCAACTGAACGCGGCGCTGTTCCGGGAAGATGCACGGGCCAGAGTGTTGCCGTCGGCATGATCCTGAACGCGGGCTGGCTGCGCAGGAACCAGGCAACCTGTTCGCTGTTCTCGTCCGGCAGCAGTGAACAGGTGAAATAGGCAAGCCTGCCCCCCGCCTTCACAAGCTCCGCCCCCCGCGTCAGCACGTCGCGCTGTTCCTTGATGCGTATGGCCAAGGATTTCTCCGTGAGCCGCCATTTCGCGTCCGGCTTGCGCCGCCATGTGCCCGTGCCTGTGCAAGGGGCGTCCACGACAACGCAATCAAAGCTGCCGGCCGCAAGTTTGCCGCCCTCTTCCGCCGCCAGCACGTCGATGTTGGTGGCGCCGCTCCGTCCGATCCGTTCGAAGATGGGCCGCAGGCGGTGGCGGTCCCGGTCATGGGCGGCAATGCTGCCCTCGTTCTTCATCAGCGCCGCAAGTGCCAGCGTCTTGCCGCCCGCACCGGCGCAGATATCGGCGACGCGTTCGCCCGGCTGCACGCCCGTCAGGCCCGCAGCGATTTGCGAGGCGGCATCCTGCACCTCGAACCAGCCCATGCCATGCGCAGGCTCGGCTTCAACCGACACATGCTTCTGGTCGGGTCCGGGCGCAGCAATGCGAAGTGCCGTGGGCGCAAATGGCCCTTCCGTGGCACCAAACCGCGACAAGGACGCGAGCACCTTCGCCCTGTCCGCCTTCAATGTGTTGACGCGAAGATCAATCGGCGCACGCTCCGCCAGGGCAGCGCCTTCGGCGGCGGCCCCGTCTCCGAACACGCGGGCAAGGCTGGGCGCGAGCCATGCCGGAAAGTCGCCTGCAACATGCGGCGGCGCATCGGAAACCGTGCGCGTGATCGCTGCCAGTTCATCGGCGCTTGGCTGTGAAGGTCCGTGCTCGCCATCCGACAATGCCGCGATCTCATCAGCGCCCATGCCCCATGTGGCATGCAGCGTGGCCAGCACCAGCGCGCGCGGCGCTTCGCTGTTCATGCGGTGTGCGGCACTCGCCTTGTGGCGAAGCGTATCATAGACCAGCGTGCCGATGCCGTGACGGTCGCCCGCACCGGCAAAACGGTGCGCCTTGCCCCAGTCTTTCAGCGCCTCGGATGCGGGGCGATGACGCTGGATGATCTCGTCGAGAATTTCGATTGCCGCGGAGACGCGGCCAGGGAGGCGCATGATTTAACCGTTCACAAGAAAGCGGATGGCAAACCACACCCACAGGCAAAGCGCGAAGGCATAGGATGCCAGAAAGAATACAAGCCGCGTCAACACCCTGTTCCGCCGCGTGTGCTCCAGCGTGTGCAGAATGCGCGCCGCGAGGAATGCAAAGGCAAGGCCGGCTGCATTCATGTCGGCAAGGCCGGTGGCAATGAACAGTGCCGCCACGGCATAGACCAGCATCGGCACCTGGAACTGGTTGTCGAAATTGTTGGCGAGCTTCCGTGCTGCCTCGGGCCATCCCGCATTGTTGATTGCCACCACCTGCAGCCGCACCTTGCCGCCCCGCGCGGCGGCGACGCGGGCGCGCAAGGTCAGCAGGCCCACGATGAGGGTGAGCGCCACATGGCCCAGCAGGGCGACGACCAGCGCCTGCGCAGGCGTCATCAGCCGATCCTCTGGTAGTTCGGTGCCTCGCGGGTGATCATGATGTCGTGGGCATGGCTTTCACGCAGGCCAGCGCCGGTGATGCGCACGAACTGCACGCGCTCCTGCAATTCCTTGATGGTGGCCGCACCCACGTAGCCCATGGAGGCGCGAAGCCCGCCGACAAGCTGGTGCAGCACGGCGCCAACAGGACCCTTGTATGGCACCTGACCTTCAATGCCTTCAGGCACCAACTTTTCAATGCCAGCTTCTTTAGATTGAA
>CALMLK010000089.1 GCA_937868035.1 uncultured Alphaproteobacteria bacterium | reverse complement strand
CCTTCTGACCACGCCGCCAGCACCACGCGCTTTCCGCCGGCACGCACTGTTTCAATGTGCGTCTTCACCGCCTCGTAGACGTTGCCGCCAACCTCCGCCCGCTCGGCAGCGAAGCTGCGGCCCCTGCGGCCGCCGAAGGAAACGGCATTGCCTTCGGGGCGCTCGAAGGGCGTCACCTCAACCACCGCGCGGTCGGCCAGCAGTTGCTTCCATTCCGCCTCCATCAGGAACAGGCGCCCGGGCGGCAGTGGCTTGTAGGGGGCGGCGCCGAAGGTCTGCTTGGTCAGCGCCTCCTTGCGGGCATCGTAGTATTCGGCGATCTGCTCATGCCGCGCGGTCACGGCTTCCGGGACCGTATGGCCCAGACTTATGACTGCATCGGGCAGGAAATCCGGCAGTCGCGAGAGCGTGGCGTGGAACAGCGGCAACCAGTGCTCCATGCCCTGATAGCGGCGTGCCGATGTGACGCTTTCATAGAGCGGGTCCGAGGTGTCGATGCCGCCAAAGGCCTCTGCATATGACTTGCGGAACAGCGCGACGCTCTCGGCATTGAGCAGCACCTCGTTGGCCGGGTTGATGGTGAGGCCTTTCAACTGCTCGGTGGTGCGCTGCGTCTCCGGATCGAAGGCGCGAAGGCTTTCCAGCGTGTCGCCGAAGAAGTCGAGGCGCACGGGTGCCGGTTGCCCCGGCGGATAAATGTCGATGAGGCCGCCGCGCACGGCATAGTCACCGGGGTCCACCACGGTGCCTGTGCGAGAATATCCGTTGTCGGCGAGGAAGGCCGTGAGCGCATTGCTGTCCACGCGCTGCCCGGGTGTGGCGGACCACGACGCGCCCTTCACCACATCGTCGGCCACGGTGCGCAACAGGATGGCGTTGACGGTGGTGAGAACGAGTACCGGCTTCTGCAGTGGCCGCGCCAATTCCGCCAATGTGGCAAGGCGCTGGGCGATGATGTCCGCCGATGGCGAAACGCGGTCATAGGGCAGACAATCCCAGGCGGGGAAGCGCAACACGCGCAAGCCCGGCGCGAAGAAACGGATCTGCTCCTCCAACTGGGCAGCACTCTGGTCGTCCACGCAGACATGGATGTAGCCGCGGGTTCCTGCAGCCTGCACCAGTTGCGGCAGCACGGCTGCTTCCAGTCCGCCCGGCAGTCCGGCGGCGATAAGGCGGCCGGAGACGTTCCAGCGGGCGGTCAGTTCGGTGATGGCGGTCATGGGCTCACTGCGGGACGAAAGGCGAGAACGGCCTCCAGCATGGGTGAGCGGAGGGGGACCGGGATTTCAACCTGCAGCGTGGCATAGGAGAGGAGATCCTGGTCCGGAATATCCAGAATGCGTTCGAAGGCATCCAGTTCGGTTGCATCCATGCCGGCAAGTCGCGCCACGGCAAAACCGCCGACGATGATGTCCATCTCCTTGATGCCGCGCCGGGAGGCGCGCCAGAGCAGGCGCTTGCGGCGGGTTTCGAGCGGGTCTGCCAGGGACATGATGGCCTGCTTATAGTGCAGAAGACTTGCACCGCAACCCGTTCCGAAGGACAACAGCCTCACCATGCGGCCCGATGTCCTCACCCCGTTGTTTGCTTCCGTCACCAGCCTCAAGGGCGTGGGCGACAAGGTAGAGGCGCTGTTCCGGCGGCTCGTGGGGAGGCCGGACGACGTGCGGCTCGCGGACCTTCTGATGCACCTTCCATCAGGTCTTGTTGACCGGAGATACCGTTGCAAGATCAACCAGTTGCCTGAACAAGGTATTGTGACGGTTGAAGTGACGGTGGGGGCGCACAAGCCGCCACCGCGAGGGCGCGCCAACATTCCCTACCGGGTGGAGGTGCATGACGACACGGGGCACATGTCGCTTGTCTTCTTCCGGGCTTTTCCGGACCACCTCAAGCGCATCCTGCCGGAAGGCGAGACCCGCGTCATTTCCGGGGCAATCGAATGGTTCCGCGCCGACGCCCAGATGAGTCACCCCGATCACATCGTCACCCGCGAGGAATTTGCGCACCTGCCGTTGATCGAACCTGTTTACCCCATGACGGCGGGGCTGTCGTCAAAGGTCATGGCGAAGGCGATGCAGGCGGCGCTGGCCC
>CALMLK010000088.1 GCA_937868035.1 uncultured Alphaproteobacteria bacterium | reverse complement strand
CAGGCCCTATCTCGATGGGATCAAGTCCGCCTATGAGGCCGACGCCGCACTCAAGATCGCCGTGCAGGAAAAGAAGTGGCAGTTCATCACGGAGGCACAGGCCGTGATCCACGGAGACCTGCACACCGGTTCGGTGATGGTGACGGAAACGGAGACCCGCGTCATCGACCCGGAGTTTGCCTTCGTCGGGCCCATGGCCTTCGACGTGGGCGCCATCATCGCCAATTATCTCCTGTCCTTCTTTGCCCATGCGGGGCAGGGGCAGGGTCAGCCCGATCCCTATTGCGACTGGCTGCTCGACCAGACGAAAATCGTGTGGTCCGCATTTAAGGCGGAGTTCCTGCACACGTGGGAACACCATGCGGATGGAGAAACATTCGGGCAAGGCCTGTTCAAGGACGATGCGGCGCTGGCTGCGCTGGCACGATACCGGGCGGACTTCATGGACAAGCTCTTCCGCGATTCGCTTGGCTTCGCCGGATGCAAGATGATCCGCCGCATTCTCGGCCTTGCCCACGTGGAAGACATGGAGAGCATAGAGGATGCGCGTGTGCGGGCGGGTTGCGAGTTGCTTGCACTTGGCTTCGCGCGCAACCTCGTTCTCAACGCTGCATCATTCAATGGCATCGAAGATGTGGTTGCTGCAGCGCGGCATCATGTGAATGCAACGCAACACTCTCAAGGCGCACTGCCGAACGCATGAAGGAATCACATCAGTCACGATGCGACGCGCGCAGTGTGCTTGACAGCCTTCACCTATTGTATGACAAATATTTCCACCTCGTCCCGCAGAGGACGACAGTTTGAAGAGCAGGCACACCTGCCGGTCGACGTACTGAATTCGCTTTTCACGTAAACGAACATCAGATTGGGAGACCCAAATGGCACGCAAGAAGGAAGAAACGATTCTGGACGACCGCAAACTCTTTGAGGATGCGTCGCGCCGGGACATTTTCAAGGCAATGGGCGGAGCGGCGGCGCTTGGCGCCATCATGCTGGCGGAAGCGGGCTTCGATCCCGCGATTGCGCAGGAACTCAAGCCGTCCGGCAAACCCTTGAAGGCTGCCATGGGCAACGCCGGTCTCCAGGCCACATGGTGCGCGCAGGGCAAGCAGGCGGCGGAAGCCTGGGCCAAGCTGATGAACGTGGAAATCACATGGTTCGACGGAGAACTGTCGGCCACCAAGCAGCGCGCCACGGTTGAAAACCTGGCGACGCAGAAGTGGGATTTCGTGGCGCTGCAGACGTTCGGCATCGGCACCCTGAATGAACCGATCCAGCGCGTCATCGATGCGGGCACACCCGTCATCGCCATGGACACCATGATGGCGCCCGAAGGTCAGCTTGCGCTCCACACCTTCATCGCGCCCGACAACCAGATGATGGGATCGGTCGTCACCGCGGCGCTCATCAATGCCATCGGCGGCGAGGGCAATGTGGTGATGACGCAGGGCGCGCTTGGCCATTCCGGCGCACAGGGCCGCGCCAAGGGCTTCCATCAGGTCATCGACGGCAACGGCAAGATCAAGCTGCTCGACGAGCAACCCGCTGACTGGGATGTGACGAAAGTGACACGCATCTGGGACTCGCTGCTCACCCAGCATCCCGACATCAAGGGTGCATTCTTCCACAACGACGACATGGCACTCGCTGCCCATAACGTGATGAAGGCCAAGAACCGCACGGACATCCTGATCGCAGGCGTCGATGCGATGCCGCCGGCGGTGAACGCCGTTCTCGACGGCACCATGGTGGCGACGGTGCGCAACCCGTCCTGCCGCATCCATGGCTGGGCTGTTGCGGCTGGCGTTGCTGCGGTCGCTGGCGGAGAGAAGGCGGGCAAGGATATTCCGAACTTCATCCTCGCCGACGGTCCCGTCATCACCAAGGATACGGCTGCGGGTCATCTCTGGCTGCAGAAGAACTTCCTGATCTGATCAGGGCCTCTGTCGTGGTTCCTCCCACACACGACGCGATCAACGGCACAGTTGTGCCGTTGATCGAGTTGAAAGGCGTCTCGAAGACGTTCGGCGGCGTGACGGCGCTGCAGGGCGTGGACTTTTCCCTGCATGCCGGCGAGCGCGTCGCGCTCGT
>CALMLK010000087.1 GCA_937868035.1 uncultured Alphaproteobacteria bacterium | reverse complement strand
TGAAGGGGGCAGGCTTCTCGCCTGCCCCTTCACATCATTCACGCATGCGATCGCGCTGCGAAACTGCCCGCGGCCACCATACACCCGCGGGCACATCGCGATTACGACTTGGGCAGGAGGACCTTGTCGATCACGTGAATGACGCCGTTCGACTGCTTGACGTCGGCAATCGTCACCGTCGCGGCCGTGCCGTTTTCGTCGCTGATCATCACCTTGCCGTCCTTGACCGAGGCGGTGAGTTCACATCCGCCCACAGTCTTCACCTTGTGCATGCCGCCGTCATCGGCAACCATCTTCTGCACATCGGCGGCAAAGGCCGCAGCGGGCACCACATGGCAGGCGAGGATCGTCGCCAGCTTTTCCTTGTTCTCGGGCTTCAGCAGCGAGTCGACCGTGCCGGCCGGCAGTGCGTCAAATGCTGCGTTGACCGGAGCGAAGACGGTGAAGGGGCCCTTGCCCTGCAGCGTTTCCACGAGGCCCGCCGCCTTCACCGCGGCAACGAGGGTGGTGTGATCCTTGGAGTTCATGGCGTTCTCGACGATGTTCTTTTCAGGATACATCTCCGCACCGCCCACCATGGGGTTCATGGCATAGGCAGCGGTTGCGAACAGGCCAGCAGCGAGCGTGGCAAGGATGGGCTTGCGCATGGGATTTTCTCCGTTGTGTGTTTCAGGCGCTGCCTCATGCAACGCGCTGTCATGGAGAACGGATGGAAACTGTTTTCGGATGACGGCGGCGAAGATTGTTCACGCGCTCGTGAGAACGTGTCAGGCGCGTGCGAGGCCGATGACTTGCCCGGTCTTGTCCTTCTGGAGGACGGCGATGCACGACGTACAATCAGGGGGAATGACGGCGTCCCGCATCCAACTGCCGGTATAGGCCTCGCCCTTCCACAGGGCGGCGGGCACCATGGACCGCACCACGTTGTGATAGGTCACCGTCTTGCCCGCGTTCTCGCCGCGTTCGATTGCAGCCTGGACTTCGGGGGCGAAGGCCATCAGCCACAGCGTCGCCTCGCCCTGGAAGGGTTGGGCCGCGATGCTGACCTTCACTTCCTTGCTCGACACGGTGAGATCGATTTCAGCCTTCAGACCTTCTTCGCGGCACTCCGAGATGAACTTGCGCACTTCCGTGGGGTCGCTGCCCACCGCGTGGTAGTGGCCGTTCATCACCATCTGGGGGGTGTAGACCTGCATGTCGCCACGCGACTTGCCGTAGTCGAACTGGCGCTTGGAAAACTCCGGGCGCGCCAGCGTGTCGTGCCAGCCCAGATAATCCCAGTAATCGACATTGAGGGAGACGACGAAATTGAGCGGGTTGCGGGCCAGTTCACCCGCGAAGGCATCGGCGGGTGGGCAGGAGGCGCAGCCCTGGCTGGTGAAGAGTTCGACCAGCACCGGCGCCTCCGCCGTTGCAGCCTTGCCCGCATGCGGCGCTGCAACGGCACCCGCCATGATGGCAAGGGCCGCGCGGCGCGAGAGGGTGGTCTGGTTCTTCATGATGTGTTTATGGGCAGATCGCCGCACACATGCCAATCACATGGGGGTGAGCCAATCACAGGGGAGCAAACGTCGCGGGGGTGGGCTCGGTCCGCGGCGTGGCCCGCCACTGGCTCACGCGGTTGGGTGTGCAGGTGCCTTCCAGCACCAGCCAGGACGAGACGTTGAGGCTCATGCCGCATTTCAGCCGCCTGCCGTTGATGCAGGCCACCGCCCCTTGCGCATAGTGCCGCTCGGCGGCGAGGCACTGGCAGTTGTGGGCAAATTGCAATGGGTTCCGGGACTGGCCAGACTCGGCCATCGCGAAGCTGGCGGGCAAGGCCATGACTGCAGCCGCGGCAGCAACGGGATGGAACAGACGGATGACGCACATGGCTCTCCTCCTGTGTTTGCAGGAAGGACCATCGCACGGATGAGGGTCTGGCGCCAGAAGGGCCGCCCCGGCCCGCCTCAGCGAGCCAGGGATTGATTGCGTCAAGCCGCCTTGGCGATGTTGCGCAGCACGTAGTGCAGGATGCCGCCGTTCTTGTAGTAGTCGATCTCGTCCAGCGTATCGATGCGGCAGAGCACGGTGAAGGTGGTCTGCGTGCCATCGGCACGGGTCACTTCCACGGTCATGTTCTCGCGCGGCTTCAGGCCATCGGCGAGTCCCCTGATGGTGACCTGTTCGTCGCCGCGCAGACCCAGCGTCTGCCAGCTCTGGCCGTCCTGGAACTGCAGGGGCAGCACGCCCATGCCGACGAGGTTGGAGCGGTGGATGCGTTCGAAGCTCTGGGCGATGACGGCGCGCACGCCGAGCAGGTTCGTGCCCTTGGCGGCCCAGTCACGCGACGAGCCGTTGCCGTATTCGACGCCTGCGAAGACCACCAGCGGAACCTTCTCCTTTTCGTACATCATGGCGGCGTCGTAGATCGGCATTTCCTCGTTGGAGGGATAGTGGATGGTGAGGCCGCCTTCCTTCACGTTGCCGTCGGCGCCCTTCACCATGTTGTTCTTGATGCGGATGTTGGCGAAGGTGCCGCGCATCATCACTTCATGGTTGCCGCGGCGCGTGCCGTACTGGTTGAAGTCGAGCGGCTTCACGCCGTTTGCCGTCAGGTATTTGCCGGCCGGCGAGGCCGCCTTGATGGAGCCTGCGGGCGAAATGTGGTCGGTGGTGATTTTGTCACCGAAGAGGCCGAGCACGCGCGCCGAGACGATATCGGTCACGGGCTTTGGCGTCTTGGTCATGCCCTGGAAATAAGGCGGGTTCTGCACGTAGGTCGAGGTGTTGTCCCAGCCATAGGTTTCGCCCTTGCCGGACTTGACGCCACGCCAGTTCTTGTCGCCCTTGAAGACGTCGGAGTAGCGCGCCTTGAACATCTTCGGCGTGATGTTCTTGCGGATGAAGGTCTCGATTTCCTTGTTCGTGGGCCAGATGTCCTTGAGATAGACGGGCTTGCCATTCTTGCCGGTGCCGAGGGGCTCGGTGGTGATGTCGATCTGTGTCGACCCGGCCAGCGCATAGGCCACCACCAGCGGCGGTGAGGCGAGATAGGCGGCCTGCACGTCCGGCGAGACGCGGCCCTCGAAGTTGCGGTTGCCGGAGATCACGGCCGAGGCCACGATGCCGTTGTCGTTGATCGCCTTGGAGAGCGCGGGATCGAGCGGACCGGAGTTGCCGATGCAGGTGGTGCAGCCATAGCCGACGAGGTAGAATCCCACCTTGTCGAGTTCCTTCTGCAGGCCGGACTTGGAGAGATATTCGCTGACCACCTGCGAGCCGGGCGCAATCGAGGTCTTGACCCAGGGCTTGGCATTGAGGCCCAGGGCCGCGGCCTTCTTGGCCAGAAGCCCGGCACCGATCAGCACCGACGGGTTGGACGTGTTGGTGCAGGAGGTGATGGCGGCGATCACCACGTCACCGTGGCCGATGTCGTAATTCTTGCCTTCCACCGCAACACGCTTTGCTGCTTCACCCGGCTTGGCAAAGCCGCCCTTGTCCTTGGCGCTGTCGAGCGCCGAGGCAAAGCCGGACTTGATCGTATCAAGGGGTGCAAACTTCTCCGGGCGGTTGGGGCCGGCCATGGCGGGCACGACGGCGGAGAGATCGAGTTCCAGGGTGTCGGTGAAGACCGGGTCTTCGCTCTTGGCGGTCAGGAACATGCCCTGCGCCTTGCTGTATTTTTCGACGAGGGCGATGCGGTCGTTCTTGCGGCCGGAGAACTTGAGATAATCCAGCGTCACGGCATCGACGGGGAAGAAGCCGCAGGTGGCGCCATATTCCGGCGCCATGTTGGCGATGGTCGCGCGGTCAGCAAGGGTCAGCGCCTGCAGGCCGGGGCCGAAGAATTCCACGAACTTGTTGACGACGCCCTTCTTGCGCAGCATCTGCGTGACCAGCAGCACCAGATCGGTGGCAGTGACGCCTTCATTGAGCCGGCCCGTGAGCTTGAAGCCGATCACCTCCGGCAACAGCATGGATTGCGGCTGTCCCAACATGGCGGCTTCCGCCTCAATGCCGCCCACGCCCCAGCCGAGCACGCCGAGGCCGTTGACCATGGTGGTGTGCGAGTCCGTGCCGACCAGCGTATCCGGATAGGCGACCGTCACCTTCAGCTTTGACTTGCCCTTCACCACGGTTTCCGTCTTCGTCCAGACGGTCTGGGCGAGATATTCGAGGTTCACCTGGTGGCAGATGCCCATGCCGGGCGGCACGACGCGGAAATTCTGGAAGGCGCCCTGGCCCCACTTGAGGAACTTGTAGCGTTCCTCGTTCTGTTCGTATTCGCGCGCCACGTTGGCGGCGAGCGCCTTGGGGTTGCCGAAGTTGTCCACGACGACCGAGTGATCGATCACGAGGTCAACCGGCACCAGCGGGTTGATCTTCTGGGCATCGCCCTTCAGCAGCTTCATGCCGTCGCGCATGGCGGCGAGGTCCACGACGGCCGGCACGCCGGTGAAGTCCTGCATCAGCACGCGGGCCGGACGGAAACCGATTTCTGCCTCGCCCTTGCCGCGGTTGTCGAGCCAGGCAACGAAGGCCTGGATGTCCTTCCTGGTGACGGAGCGGCCATCCTCGTTGCGCAGCAGGTTCTCCAGCAGCACCTTCATGGAATAGGGCAGCTTCGAAATCCCCGGCAGACCGTTCTTCTCCGCCGCCGCGAGGCTGAAATAGGTGTAGGTTTTCGAACCCACTTTGAGCGTCTTGCGGGACTTGAAACTGTCGAGCGACATCGGATGGAGCCTCTTTCTGAGCGGGGAAATTCGCGCCGCGTATAAACCATGTTGCGTCGCAAAACAAATCAATCGAAAGGCGCATGAAATGCCGCTCCGGCGCGGAGGGCGCAGGTTCAGGGTTAACGCCCCGTCACCGCAACCCCTCGATTTTGCGCCTCCCCGCTCACGGGACACCAAGGTCTTTCGGCTATGCCAAAGCCCGTCTCCGGGTGGGTCCGGGGCAAGGGGAGATTGCCATGACGAAACATGCGGTAAAAAAGTTGTTCGGCCTTGCGGCGGTGACGCTCCTGCTGGCCGGCTGCGGCAACAATGACGCCGAAGTGAAGGCCATGGCCAAGCAGATGCACATGTCGAAGCAGCAGTCGGCGGCCTTCAGCGCCTGCGTCAAGGACATGAAGAGCAAGAAGCCGATCTTCATCGATGGTGAAACCGCCGTGCAGATGACCAAGGTGCCGCTGGAAGTGTGCGCCTGCCACAGCCAGGTCATCGCCAACCTGTTCAAGGACGACAAGCTTTCGGGCCACACGCGCTTTGCCGGCTACATCGTCAAGAAGAAGCGCAAGCCCGAATTGAAGCTGGGCCGCCGTGACCTGCGCACCACCATGGACCCCGCCAAGGGCGGCGCCCTGCTGGTGGCCTCGTTCCGCACCTGCGCGGAAGATTTCGTGAGCAAGAATGCGGAACTGGGCAAGGGCCTCATCGTGCCCTTCGAACTGCCCAAGAAGAAGCCGAAGAAGAAGGAAGGCGAGCCGGGCACCGATGCCGCTGCCGCGCCCGCCGAAGCCGCCACCAAATCGTAGGCGCGGTGGCTAGACCATCCGCTCCACCATCATCTTCTTGATCTCGGCAATGGCCTTTGCGGGCGACAGGCCCTTGGGGCAGGCCTTGGCGCAATTCATGATGGTGTGGCAGCGATAGAGCCGGAACGGATCTTCCAGGTTGTCGAGGCGCTCGCCGGTCGCTTCATCGCGGCTGTCGATGAGCCAGCGATAGGCCTGCAGCAACACTGCGGGACCGAGATAGCGGTCGCCATTCCACCAGTAGCTCGGACATGAGGTGGAACAGCAGGCGCAGAGGATGCACTCGTAGAGGCCATCCAGCAATTCGCGTTCCTGCTTGGACTGTTTCCACTCCGCCTGGGGCGCGGGCGTCTCCGTCTTGAGCCACGGTTCGATGGAGCGGTGCTGGGCGTAGAAGCGCGTGAGGTCCGGCACGAGGTCCTTCACCACCGGCATGTGCGGCAGCGGATAGATCTTCACGTCGCCCTTCACGTCGTCACAGGCCTTGAGGCAGGCCAGCGTGTTGGTGCCATCGATGTTCATGGCGCAGGAGCCGCAGATGCCCTCGCGGCAGGAGCGGCGGAAGGTCAGCGTCGGGTCCTGCTCGTTCTTGATCTTGATGAGCGCGTCCAGAACCATCGGCCCGCACTCATCCATGTTCACATGGTAGGTATCGACCTGCGGATTCTTTCCGTCATCGGGGTTCCAGCGGTAAATCTTGAAGGCCCGGATGTTCGTGCCCTTGGGCATGGGCCAAGCCCTGCCCTGCTGGACAACCGAGTTCTTGGGGAGTGCAAATTCAGCCATGTTTTCTCTCAATACACCCGCGCCTTGGGCTTGATGTAGTCGATGTCGCCGGTCATCGTGTAGTCGTGGACGGGGCGGCTTCCGAGGGTGACTTTCTTCTTGGCGCCGTCGGTCCAGGCCAGCGAGTGCTTCATCCATTGCTTGTCGTCGCGGTTGGGGAAATCCTCGCGGGCGTGGGCGCCGCGGCTTTCCTTGCGAGCGAGTGCTGAATCCACCGTGACCGCCGCCTGGATGATGAGATTGGCAAACTCAAGCGTTTCGATGAGGTCGGAGTTCCACACCAGCGAACGGTCGGTGACGGCGATGTCGTCCATGCCGGACCAGATGGCGTTGATCTTCTTCGAGCCTTCGGCGAGCGTCTTCTCGGTGCGGAACACCGCGGCGTCGTCCTGCATGGCGCGCTGCATCCTGTTGCGCAGCACCGCCGTCGGAGACCCGCCTGCCGCATAGCGGAAGCCGTCGAGGCGCGCGACGGCCTCTTCGCCCGCATCGCCCGGCAGGTCGGCATGGGTGCCACCCTGCTGCTTCACCAGTTCGGCGCAGCGCAGGCCTGCGGCGCGGCCGAAGACCACAAGGTCGATCAGCGAATTGGAGCCGAGGCGATTTGCTCCGTGTACGGAGACACAGGCCGCCTCGCCCACCGCCATGAGACCGGGCACGGTCTTTTCGGGGTTCTTCTTGTCACCGGCGAGAACTTCACCGTGATAGTTCGTGGGGATGCCGCCCATGTTGTAATGCACCGTGGGCAGGATCGGGATCGGCTCCTTGGTGACATCCACGCCCGCAAAAATCTTGGCGCTTTCCGAAATGCCGGGCAGGCGCTCGTGCAGCACCTTGGGATCAAGATGTTCGAGGTGCAGGTGGATGTGATCCTTGGCCTTGCCGACGCCGCGTCCTTCGCGGATCTCGATCGTCATGGAACGGGACACCACGTCGCGCGAGGCGAGGTCCTTGGCCGATGGCGCGTAGCGTTCCATGAAGCGTTCGCCGGCGGAGTTGGTGAGATAGCCGCCTTCGCCGCGGGCGCCTTCGGTGATCAGACAGCCCGCGCCGTAGATGCCGGTGGGGTGGAACTGCACGAATTCCATGTCCTGGCAGGGCAGGCCGGCGCGCAGCACCATGGCATTGCCGTCACCGGTGCAGGTGTGGGCCGAGGTGGCGGAGAAATAGGCGCGGCCATAGCCGCCCGTGGCCAGCACAGTCTGGTGTGAGCGGAAGCGGTGGATGGAGCCATCCTCCATGTTCATGGCGATCACACCACGGCAGGCGCCGTTTTCCATGATGAGATCGATGGCGAAGAACTCGATGAAGAAGGCGGTGTCGTAGCGCAGGGACTGGCCATAGAGCGTGTGCAGCATGGCGTGGCCGGTGCGGTCCGCGGCGGCACAGGTGCGCTGTACGGGCGGGCCATCGCCCATGTTCATCATGTGGCCGCCAAAGGGGCGCTGGTAG
>CALMLK010000086.1 GCA_937868035.1 uncultured Alphaproteobacteria bacterium | reverse complement strand
AAGGTGGCGACCAACCGCAATGCCAACATTCCCCAGGTCGCGGTGCAGACGGCCGCTTCCGTGGATGGCTTCACCGACAACGTTTCCGTCATCCTGCGCAACGGCGTGAAGCGCACCATCCCCTCGCGTTGGCCGACGGTCGTGCTGGCCGATGCCACGACCATCGCCGATGCGCCGCTGGAACTGAACACTTCCGGCTATGGCGAGGCAATCTCCCTCTTCACCGCGCCCGCCGATTGGTACCTCGCCAATCTCGTGGGGCTGGACAACACCTTTCATCCCGCCTCAATGGAACTTCTGAAGGCCGCCGCCGCCGAACCACCGGGCTGGGCTGCGGGCGTGGCCACGGGAGACAAGAAAGCCATCCAGAACCTGACGCGCCTCCTCGCCCTTCGCGGCATCGTCTCGGGTGTTTCCAACACCACGGCCTGCCTCTCGGGCGTTGAACACGTCATCAGCCACATGCTCGACCTGCATCACGCCGCCCATCACAAGCCCACCGGATTGCATGGTGCACAGGTTGGTGTGGCCACGCTGGTTGCCACGCGCCTGTGGCGCCGCGCCATCGACACCGATCTCATCTCGCCCGAACGCCTGCGCAAGCCTGATGCAAAGGCGATGGAACAGCGCATCGGCAATGCCTTCGGTCCACTCGATCCCGCAGGCGCAATCGCAGCCGAATGCTGGGCCGATTGTCAGAAGAAGCTCAAGCTCGTGGATCAGAACTGGGACCGCTTTGTTTCTGTCGTGGCGGACTGGAAATCGCACGCCCGCGAATTCGGCAAGATGGTTCAGCCCTCGGAAATTCTCCGCCCGACACTGAAGGCCTCGGGATCGCCAGCAACGTTTGCGGATTTGAACCCCGCCATCTCGCCCGACCTCGCCCACTGGGCCATGAAGCATTGCCATCTCATGCGCAACCGCTTCAACCTCGTTGACCTGCTCGACATGATGGGCCTGTGGACCGAAGACATGATTGCATGGGCCATGGAAGGATCCGTCAGCCGCAAGGTTGCCGCATGAGCAGGGACCTGGTCATCGGCATCGATTGTTCCACCACGGCCAGCAAGGCCGTGGTCTGGGACAGGACGGGCAAGGCCGTCGCCACCGGACGCCGCACCTACGGCCTGGATCACGTGCAGTCAGGCTGGGTTGAACAGAATGCCGAAGACTGGTGGACCGCCACCTCCGCCGCGCTGGCCGATGCGGTGAAACAGGTTCAGGCGGACCGCATCGCGGCGGTTGCCATCACCCACCAGCGCGAAACCTTCGTCTGCCTTGATGCAGCGGGAAAGCCGCTCCGCCCCGGCATCACCTGGATGGACATTCGAGCGACCGCCGAAGTCCAGGAGCATGGCAGCGATGATGTTCACCGCATCACCGGCAAGCCCCCCAACCCCACGCCCGCCTGGTACAAGCTGCTCTGGCTGCGCAAGCATGAACCCGAGACGATCCGGCGCACGGCCCACGTGGTCGATGTCGCCGGCTATCTGGTCAACAAGCTCACCGGGGAATGGGCCACGTCATGGGCCTGCGCCGATCCGCTCGGCCTCGTGGACCTGCGCTCCTTCGATTACGATGATGCATTGCTCGACAAGGCCGGACTGACGCGCGGCAAGGTGAGCCGGCTCCTGCCACCCGGCGCCATCGCCGGTGGCCTCACGCCCGACGTGGCGGCGTTGACGGGCCTCCCCGCCGGACTTCCCGTTGTCGTGGGTGCGGGCGACGGACAATCGGCCGGTCTTGGCTGCAATGTCACGCGGCCGGGCCGCGCCTATCTCAACATCGGAACCGGCACCGTTTCGGGCGTCTACGCCGACACCTACAGTCACAGCATGGCCTACCGTACCATGGGCGGGCCTGTGCCCGGGACCTACATTCTCGAAACCTTCATCGGCGGTGGCACGCAGAACATCGTCTGGTTCGTGGAACAACTGTCGGGCCTCGACGCCACCACCCTGAAGCCCGGCGAAACGGCGGAACAGGTGCTGGAAGCCATGGCGGCCAAGGTGCCGGAAGGCGCTGCCGGCCTCCTCTGCCTGCCCTACTGGACCGGTGCCATGACACCCTACTGGGACGGTCACGCCCGCGGCGCCTTCGTTGGCCTTTCGGGCCTGCATGGCAAGAGCCACATGTACCGCGCCATCCTCGAAGCCATTGCACTGGAAGAACGCCTGCTCACCACGGGCGTGGAAGCAGCGACCGGCCGTGAGCTCGACGAAATTGTCCTGCTCGGCGGGGGCGCGCGCAGCCCCCTCTGGTGCCAGATCATCGCCAACGTGCTGGGCCGCACCGTGAAACTCGCCCGCGAACAGGAAAGCACGGCACTGGGCGCCGGCATCCACGCCGCCGCCGCTGCAGGATTGCATTCATCACTCCGGGACGCCGCCGACGCCATGACCGGCGTGCACAGGAGCTTCGAACCCGACCCGCAATCCCACGCGCGCTATGCCACCATCTTCGAAGCCTACCGCAGCATCTATCCGGGACTGAAGGAAAGCTTCCGACTCCTCAACGGAACCACGCCATGAAGCGCGCCGTCTCCACCTCGGCTGCGCGTGTCACGCGCCTCAACCTGCAGCAGATGCGGCTCATCACCCGCGCCGCACGCCTGCATTACCTGCAAGGCAAGCGCCAGGCCGAAATCGCCGACGAGATGGGCGTGTCGCAGGCCAGCGTCTCGCGCTTCCTCAGCCTCGCGGCAGAGCACGGCATCGTCCGCACCATCGTCGTGCCGCCGGAAGGGCTCTATCCTGATCTCGAGGAGAGTCTTGTCTCCGCCTACGGCCTGCAATCCGCCTATGTCGTCGATGTGAGCAGCCGTGAAGACGGACTTGAAACCGCACTCGGCGCCGCCGCCGCGCAATGCCTCGGCGGCGAGTTGCAGGGCGGCCCCGTGCTGGGGCTGACGTCCTGGAGCACCACGCTCCGCGAAATGGCGCGCCACCTGCAGCCCCGCGCCAATACCGGCATCACCCGCGTGGTGGAAATGCTGGGCGATCTCGGTTCGCCACGCCTGCAGCATGAGGCGGCCCTTGCCACGCAGCAGGTGGCCTGGGCCTTTGCGGCAGAACCTGTCTTCCTGCGCACGCCGGGCGTGATGCCGAGCGTGGGCCTGCGCGAACTGGCCCTCGCCGACAGCCACATCCGCGCCACGCTGAAGCTGCTCGATACCGTCGACATCGCCTTCGTCGGCGTCGGTCCCGCCGATTTCCACGGCCCTCTTGAAGAGGGCGACAATTTCTTCACCGCCGAACAACTGGCGGAGGTCCGCGCTGCGGGTGCAGTCGGCCAGTTGCACCAGCGCTTCATTGATGCCGCGGGCCAGCCCGTGAACACGCACCTCGACAGCCTCGTGGTCGGCATCACCCTCGATCAGCTCCGTCATGTCCGCCGCAAGATCGTGGTGGCGGGCGGCGCCGCCAAGCACGACGCCATTGCCGCGGCTCTCGCCGGACAATGGATCGACGTTCTCGTCACCGACGTGAACACCGCCAATGCCCTCACCGCCACCACGCGCGGCCAACCCCAACCCTCGAAAGGACCCGCATGACACTCGCCAACGACATGCTGCTGGAGATGCAGCGGCGCATGCTCCGCATCCGCTACTTCGACGAACGCGCTTCCAAGATGGTGAAGCGCGGCGAAATTCCCGGCACCGTCCACACCTCGATCGGGCAGGAAGCCCAGGTCGTCGGCGCCTGCATGGCGCTGGGCGAGGGCGACTACATGACCGGCAACCACCGCAGCCACGGCCACCCCATCGGCAAGGGCGCGAAGCTCGGGCCCCTGATGGCCGAGCTTGTCGGCAAAGCCTGGGGCGTCTGCCAGGGCAAGGGCGGTTCCATGCACCTCGCCGACTTCAAGGTGGGAAGCCTCGGTGAATCCGGTATCGTCGGGTCATCCATCCCCATCGCCACCGGTGCGGCCCTCTCCAGCAAGGTGCTGAACAACGGCAAGGTCTCGCTCGCCTTCTTCGGTGATGGCGCGGCGAACCAGGGCTGTCTCTACGAGGCCATGAACCTCGCCTCGGTGTGGAAGCTCCCCATCATCTTCCTCTGCGAGAACAATCAGTACGCCCTGTCAACGCCGCAACACACGGTGACGGCGGGCGTCGTGGCGGAACGCGCCCACGGCTTCGGCATGCCGGGCGTGCGCGTGGAAGACGGACAGAGCGTGCTCACGGTCTATGACGCCGTGCGCGAGGCCGTGGACCGCGCCCGCGCCGGCAAGGGCCCGACGCTGATCGAAGTCGTCACCTACCGCTTCAACGAACATTCCGAAGGCCTGCGCCTTGCCGTCGATTACCGCAACGCCGCGGAAAAGGAATCCTGGCTCAAGCGCGATCCCGTGAAGATGTTCCGCAGCTACCTGCAGGAACAGGGCGTCGCCGATGCCGCCATGCTGGACGGCATCGAGGCCGACATCCTCGCCGAAGTCGATGCCGCCGTTCAGTTCGCCGAGGACAGCCCGGATCCCGATCCGTCCGTTGCCTTCAAGGATGTCTACACTGTTCCGATCGGAGTTGCGCAATGACTGTCATGAGCTATCTGGGCGCCATCGGCGCCGCACAGCGCGAAGCCATGGAGGCCGACTCGCGCGTGATCATCTTCGGCGAAGACGTCGAAGCCAACGTCTATGGCACCATGGGCGGCAAGTCGCGCGCCGACAAGGGTGACTTCCTGCAGATGTTCGGGTCGAACCGCATCCGCAACACGCCCATCTCGGAAGAGGTGATGGTGGGAGCGGCGGCAGGCGCCGCCATGACGGGCCTTCGCCCCATCGTTGACCTCTCCTATTCCACCTTCCTCTACATGGCGATGGACCAGTTCATCAATCAGGTGGCCAAGAGCCGCTACATGTTCGGTGGACAGGCCTCCATGCCCGTCGTTTTCCGCTCGGCCATGTTCTACGGGCTGAGCACGGCGGCGCACCACTCCGACCGTCCCTATCCCATGTTCATGAACATGCCGGGCATCAAGATCATGGTCCCCGCCTCGCCCAGCGATGCCAAGGGCCTGTTGCGCACGGCAATCGACATGGACGATCCCGTGATGTCCTTCGAAGCCTGCATGCTCTGGGGCATGAAGGAAGATGTGCAGGACGGTGAATTCCACATTCCCTTTGGCGTCGCCAAGACCGTGCGGAGCGGCAGCGACGTCACCGTCGTTGCGATTTCGAGCGCCGTTCCCGCCGCGATGCAGGCGGCCCAGCAACTGGAGAAGGAAGGCATCTCCATCGAGGTGATCGACCCGCGCACGCTTGCGCCTTTCGACTCGGATGCTGTCCTCAATTCCGTGGCCCGCACCGGACGGCTGGTCGTCGCCGATCCTGCCAACCGCACCTGCGGTGCGGCGGCCGAGATTTCAGCGCTTGTGGCCGAGAAGGCCTTCGACTGCCTGAAGGCCCCGATCATCCGCGTGACGACGCCCGACACCCACATCCCCTTCAGCCCCGCGCTGGAGAAGCAACTCTACCCCAACGCCGGAATGATCGCGGATGCCGTCCGCAAGGTCGCCGGAACACGAAAGGAATAATCCATGGCACGCATCAAGGTACTGCTCCCGCAATGGGGCATGGGCATGAGTGAAGGCACCATCGTCAAATGGCTCAAGGCCGTGGGCGACACCGTGGCCGAAGACGAACCCCTGGCGGAAGTGGAATCGGAAAAGACGGTTGAGGTGATCGAGTCGCCGACCGCCGGCACGCTCACCGAGATCCTCAGCGAGGCGGGTACGGTCGTGGCCGTGCGCACGCCTGTCGCCATCATCGAAAAAGCCTGATCACACATTTACAAGGAATCTGCACATGCCATGGGCTGACCCCCGCCAACTGATCAACGATGCGCGCAAGGGCAAGTATGCCGTCGGCGCCTTCAACATGCACAACCCCGAGACAACCGAGGCCCTCGTCCGTGCCGCCGAGCAGGCCAAGGCACCGGTCTTCCTGCAGGTGGGCCGTGCCATCGTCCCCCACATGGGTGTGGCCCGCGCCTTCGAGATGACCAAGCGCATCGCCGAGGAATCGGATGCCGAATTCGTCATCCACCTCGATCACGGTCCCTGGGAAGAATGCCTGGAAGCCATCAAGCTCGGCTTCAACTCCATCATGTGCGACTTCGCTCATCTGCCGTTCGAAGAGAACATCAAGATGACGAAGCGTGTCGTGGAGATCGCCCACGATTTCGGCATTCCCGTGGAATCCGAACTGGGCAAGATTCCGGACGTGGGTGAAAGCGTGAATTGGGAAGACTATTACACCACCGTCGAGGAAGCCACGCGCTTCGTCGCGGAAACGGGCGTGGACTATCTCGCCATTTCCGTGGGCATCGTGCACGGCGTCATTCCCGGCCTCAAGCCCGAACCGCTGTCGATCCAGCGCACGCTGGAGATCCGCGACGCCACAAGGATTCCGCTGGTGCTGCACGGCGCATCCGGCGTTCCCGAGGACGAAGTGCAGGCCGCCAAGGCCGCGGGCGTTCACAAGTTCAACGCCGACACCGACCTCCGCCACGCCTTCCGCCAGGGTATGCTCGATGTCTGGTCGAAGGGGGATCATCAACTCGAAGAGGCCATGGCCGAAGGCCGCAAGCGCATGATCGCTGCGACCATCGAGAAGATGGAACTCTACGGCTGCGCCGGCAAGGCCGCCGCCCGGGGCTGATGTGACACAGCCATTTGGCCACGCGGCCGGGGGCATCGGCAGTGTGCAAGTGGAAGAACCTTCTTCCCGTGCACCGGCCGAAGACATGGCCCGCGTGCGCCAGATACTGTCATCGCTGGAGCAAGACAGTCCGGCCTCGCTCCGCGCCTATCGACCACGCCCCACCGCCGCATTTTCGCCGCGGGATACCACCCATCCTCACTATCATCACCTGACGGCCCTGCTGGGGGCGCGCGGCTTTGCCCCCGCCGAACGGGGCGCAGGCGGGCAACTCGCAATTTACGACGAAGCCGCATTGGTGATCGACCTGGTGGCACCCCATGCCCAGCCGCGCGACCATACGCGGGAACGCTATCGGCTTTTCTCGGCCAGTGTCGCATCGGCACTCGCCTCGCTCGGACTTGATGCCCGCGTCGGTGCCGTCGACGGTGAGTACTGCCCGGGCGACTACAGCGTCAACGCTGGTGGCCGCGTGAAACTCGTGGGCGTGGCCCAGCGCGTGGCGAAGCACGGTTACCATCTCGGCGCCGTGATTTCCGTTGCGCCGTCTCCCGCCGCTCTCGCCGCGGTGGCTGATTCCTACGCCATCATGGGCGTGGCATTCGACCCTGCCACCTTCGGAGACATCGCCAGTCTCGTCCGGGTGCAATCTCTCGCCAACACCTGCCAGACCATCACGGACATGCTGGCGGCACGGCTTCGCGCCACCTCTGGCTGAGACTCAGACCGCCTTCTGCGGACGCGTGTTGCGCACATTGCGCTTGGCCATTTCTTCCGCTGCGAATGCAATCTCGGCATCGCGGCGCGCCGTGTTCCAGCCCAGAACGGGAGCGGCAATATCAGCCGTCTCCCGAATGGCCGCATCACTGAGCAAGCCTTCCATGGTGACGGCCGTGCGGCGCAACAGGAGATCCGCGAGACGGCAGACATTTTCCGTGGCACAGATGTGGACGATCTCGCCCTTGCTGTAATGCGGCAGGGAGTACAGCGGCGCACTGCCACCGTTGGCGAAGGCCTCCTTCAGCGCCGTCGCGGAAGTGCCGTAGCGCTCGAACAGCAGCGTGGCGCGCGCCGTGTCGAC
>CALMLK010000085.1 GCA_937868035.1 uncultured Alphaproteobacteria bacterium | reverse complement strand
GGCATGCGCCTCGAAACCGTAGCCTTTGTACACATCGAGGAAGCCGGGGTCGGAGAGGAACACCACCTTGTGTCCGAGCTTCTCCAGCGCCTGGCCAATGCCGACGGAATTGAGTGCCGGCCCAAATGCGGCTTCGGGAAACAGCGCCACGACCTTCTTCTGCTTCTTTGCCGCCGTTTTCTTCTTCACGGCTTTTTTCGCAGCGGCGTTCTTCGCCGTCTTCGTCTTCGCAATTGCCTTCGCCATCATTGCCTCCTCGTGATCCTTGTGAATTTACATGCCCGGAACATGGCCCTTGTTCAAGCGTTGCGCCGTGAACAGGGCGATGAAGGCGACGGCCATGACGATCGTCGCCATGGCATTGATTTCCGGCGTCACACCAAAGCGGATCATCGCGTAGATCTGCATGGGCAGCGTGGTGGAGGACGGCCCGGCGCCTGCGGTGAAATAGGCGATGATGAATTCATCCACCGACAGCGTAAAGGCGAGAAGGGCCGCGGCAATCACCGAAGGCAGGATGAGCGGGAAGGTGATGTGGCGGAAAGTAGCGAAGGCACCTGCGCCCAGATCGCGCGACACTTCCGTGAGCGACCAGTCGAAGCCCTTGAGGCGCGCCCGTACAACGGCGGTCACGAAGGCGATGTTGAACACCACATGCGCCAGGATGATCGAGTGCAGGCCAAGCGAAAACTTCAGCAGCGTGTAAAAGGAGAGGAGTGCTATTGCGAGCACGATGTCCGGAATGATCATCGGGGCAAACATCAGCGCCTCCCGCACGGTGGAAGGCCGAGACCGTTCCACGCCCAGCGCCAGCGCCGTGCCAAGGGCCGTGGAGATGAGGGTGGAGACCAGCGCCACCACCAGCGAGTTGAACGCCGCCTGCTGGATTTTCGGATTGGCAAAGAGCTTGCCGTACCACTCCACCGAAAAGCCGCTCCACGCTGTGGGCAGTCCCGCCTTGTTGAAGGACAGCACCATCAGCACCAGGATCGGCAGGTAGAGGAAGGCGTAGGTAACGCCGAGATGAACCCGGTGCCAACGGCTCATGACTTTTCTCCGAGTGCGCGGCGCGAGATCAGCGCCTGGGCGAACAGGAGGACGAGCATGATGCCGATGAGGATGGCCGAAAGCGTGGCCCCGAAGGGCCAGTCTCGCGCAGTCAGGAACTGGTCGTAGATCAGGTTGCCTGCCATCTGCATCTTGCCACCGCCCAACAGGTCGGGCGTGATGAAGTTGCCGATGGAGAGCACGAAGACGAATACCGCCCCTGCCGCCACACCGGGCGCCGTCAGCGGCAGCGTGATCCGCCAAAAGGTGGTGGCGGCCGTGGCACCGAGATCGCGCGAGGCCTCCGCATAGGAAGGATCAAGCCGTTGCAGCGCCGCGAAGATCGCAAGAATGACAAAAGGCGTGTAGTTGTAGGTGAGCCCCAGCACCACGGCGAACTCGTTGTAGAGCAACGGCCAGGGCCCGAGGCCGATGGCCGCCAGCCCCGCGTTCACCAGCCCCGCCGGATTGAGCAGCACGATCCACGCATAGGTGCGGATGAGGTAGTTGGTCCAGAACGGCAGGATGGCGAGGAAGAGGAGGGCCGTCTGCGCCTTCTCCGGTGACTTGGAAATCGCATAGGCCGCGGGGTATCCGATCAACAGCGCAAACGCCGTCGCGGTCCCCGCGATGCGGACCGAATCCCACAGGATCGTCGCATAGAGCGGATCGAAGGCGCGCGTGATGTTCTCCGCTGTCAGCGCCGACCAGTCGATGCCGCCATAGATGCCGCGCTCGAAGAACATGAGCGCGAAGATCAGCAGGCACGGCACCACCATCAACGCCACCAGCCAGAGGAGGCCGGGCAGCATCAGCAAGCGGTTGGCGCGGGAGGGGGACATCGCAAATCCCTCACCCTGAGGTGTCGTGCGCGGCAAGGCCTCGAAGGGCGAGCTTGGAGGCTCGCTTTGCTCGCACCTCAGCGTGAGGGGTAAGCCGTTTATTTCGCCGCCATGATTTCAGACACCGTCTTGGAGAAGGCCTTCATGCCGTCTCCCAAGTCACGCAGTTGCTCGTACTTCAGCAGGTCAGCAGGCGCGATGGCCATGTTGGGATATTGCTTCAGCATGGCAGGGTCGATCGCATCCATGGCCGCCTTGTTGGGCGACTTGTACATGATGTTCTCGACCATCCACTTGCCGTTGTCCGCCGACATGATGAAATCGATGAACTTCGCCGCGCCTTCCGGGTTCTGCGCGGACTTGGTGATCACCATGGTGTCCACCCACAGGTCAGAGCCTTCCTTGGGCACCACGTACTTGATCTCCGGCTTCTCGGCGATGCCATAGTTGCACCAGCCATCCCAGGCTTCGACGAGAGAGGCCTCGCCGGAGACGAGCTTCGAGTAGAAAGTGGTGTCGTCGTAGGCCAGCAGCGTCTTCTTTGTGGCGACCAATTGGTCGCGCGCGGCATCAAGGCTCGCTTGGTCGGTGCTGTTCACGGATTTTCCCGCCAGCAGGAAGGCGGGTGCCATCAGCCAGCGGTCGGTTGCCAGCATGGTGGTCTTGCCCTTCACGTCGTCGGCGGGCGTCAAGAGGTCTGCCCAGCTGTCAGGTCCGTCCTTCACCACGTCGGAGCGGTAGCACAGGCCGGTCGTGCCCCAGGTGTAGGGCACCGAGAAGGCATTGCCGGGATCATGC
>CALMLK010000084.1 GCA_937868035.1 uncultured Alphaproteobacteria bacterium | reverse complement strand
AAGCGGCGCAGCATGGCGTTGTTGTGATGGCCGAAGCTCTCGTAGTTGCCGCCAAAGTGATTCGGCACAACGGTGAGCGGGCGCTGCAGGTGCGGCTCGAGGAAGCTCTTGTCCGGCACGTTGTCCGGAATCTTGCGCATGCCATCCATGTCATCGGAAAAGCAGAGAAGGCGCGTCGGCAGGTCGCTCATCAGTTCGAAGGCGCGGCGCACCATGGTGGTGCGCGCGACCTCGCCGAAGGTGCCGATGTGCGGCAGGCCCGAGGGGCCATAGCCGGTTTCGAACAGCACGTTCTTCTTGCCGGATTTCTCCACCCGCTTCAGAATCTTGCGGGCTTCCTCGAAGGGCCAGGCCTTGCTCTCAAGGGCGGCAGCACGAAGGGCGGGAGAAACGGGCATGTAGCGGGCTTTCGATTTGGGGAACGCCGTTCTTTACGGACGCACCTCCCGCCCGTCAATCACGCGATGCCCGCCACGTTCTTCTTCAGGAAAGCCACGGTGCGCGACCAGGCGAGATCGGCGGCATCCTTGTTGTAGCGCGTCGCATTGGTGTCGTTGTTGAAGGCGTGGTTTGCGCCTTCGTAGACGTAGAGTTCGTAGCTCTTGGTGTTGGCCTTCAGTGCCGCCTCGTAGGCCGCGATGCCTGCGTTGATGCGTTCGTCGAGGCCGCCGTAGTGCAACATGAGGGGTGCGGTGATCTTCGGCACCGCATCGGCGGGCGGCTGCTGGCCGTAGTAGGCAACGCCCGCGGCCAGGGTGGGGTCTGCCACCGCCAGCGCATTCACCATGCCGCCGCCCCAGCAGAAGCCCACGGCCCCGGCCTTGCCATTGGTTGCGGGATGAGCGGCAATGGCCTTCAGTGCCGCCTGGGCATAGGCCACCACGTCTGCCGGCTGAAGTGTGCCGATCATCTCGCGGGCCTTGTCCTCATCGGACGGCGTGCCGCCAAGGGGTGTGAGGAAATCGGCACCAAAGGCCACGAAGCCTTCCAGGGCGAGGCGGCGGGTCACGTCCTTGATGTGCGGATTGAGGCCGCGGTTTTCATGGATCACCAGCACGCCCGGCAATTTGCCTGTGGCATCTTTGGGAATGGCGAGCAGGCCCTTGATGCCGGGCGCAATCTCGCCCTCGCTGAGGGCCAGGCGCGGATCATTCTCCGCCACGATTGCCGCCTGGGCATAATTGTTTTCGAGCAGGGGCAGCAGCGCCGTCGCCGCGGCGGTCGATCCTGCGGCCAGTGCGAGGCGGTCGAGAAAATCCCGGCGCGACAGGCCGCCGTGCGTATAACGGTCAAAAAGATTGATGATCTTCTGGTCCATGATCATATCCTCGCAGTTCATCGCGTGCCGGGGCATTTCACTCTATGGCTGAATCAGGCAAATGGGTGGCCATGGCACATGACAATTCCGTCATCATTCCGGCGATGACCGCTTCCGGCTTTGGTGCCGTGAGCGCGGGGCGGAACCTTGCGCCGGCGGAGGCATTGCGGGCCTTGGCGGGCGCTCCGCATCTCGTCTGCCATGCCGGTTTCCTGATCGAGCGTCTGGGCCATGCGGCATCCGCATCGCGGAGCGACGTGCGCGCCGCGCTGGAACAGAAACACTTCGATGTGGCCGAACTTTTCGCCTTCGTCTGCCCTGCGCAACAGGCGGTGCCCACGCCGCGCGGTCTGGCGCGTGCCCTCGCGCTCACCGCGCCGACCGACGCAGACGCCCTGCCGCTGGTGCGCGATGCCTTGCTCGCGCGGCTCTCCGATCCGCGCTATCCGCTGGTACGGGAAACGGCGGAAACGGCAACCTTCCTGGCCCGGGCGAACTGGCCGTGGTCGCGCGCCGTCATGTCGGCGCTGCTGGCGGCCAATCCACGGCTTGATGTGGGCACCTTTGCCACCGGCCTCAATGTGTGGGACCGGGTGGACGAATGGGAGGAAGACGGTCCCCGTCCGCCGGGGCGGCAGGAGGAAGTCCAACCGGACGAAGCAGGCCTTGTGCTCCGCGAGGCGCTGGGTCCCGATGCCGAACGGCGCGAACAGCAGAGGGCCTATGCGGAAGTTGCCCTTCATGCCTTCGCGCCGCGGCAGTCTCCCGCTTTCAACAACATCCTCGTGGCAGAGGCGGGCACGGGGCTGGGCAAGACGCTGGGCTATCTCGCACCCGCCTGGGCGTGGTCACGCAAAAACGCGGCGGCGACGTGGATTTCCACCTACACCAAGAACCTGCAACGGCAGCTTGACCAGGAAACGGCGCGCCTCCTCCCCGATCCGCAGGAGCGGCGGGAACGCATCGTCATCCGCAAGGGCCGCGAGAATTATCTCTGCCTTCTCAACATGCAGGAATCCTTCGGCCGCCTGCAGGCGGGCGGAACGCGGGGCGCACTGCTGGCGGCGCTCATCGCCCGCTGGGCGCGGCATTCGCGCGATGGCGACCTGATCGGCGGAGATTTTCCGTCGTGGATCCTGTCGCTGTTCCCGGAGAGCAACCTCGACGGCGAGACCCGCCATCCCTCGCCGCAGGGACTTGGCCTCACCGACCGGCGCGGCGAGTGCATCTACGTCGCCTGCCCGCACTACAAGCGCTGCTTCATCGAGAAGAACCTGCGGGCCGCCCGCAAGGCCTCGCTGGTGATCGCCAACCACGCGCTGGTGCTGCATGCCGCTGTCGTTGACCAGGCACCGACCCAGATCTACACACTTGACGAACACAAAGCTCCGCCCAGCTCCCAGCGTAACTACTGCCAGAAAA
>CALMLK010000083.1 GCA_937868035.1 uncultured Alphaproteobacteria bacterium | reverse complement strand
GCCGGAGCCGCTGGGCCCGATGACACACACGACCTCACCCTTCTTGAGCTCAAAGTTGATGCTCTTCAGGACATCCAGCTTGCCGTAGCTCTTCTTGAGGCCTTCGACTTCGAGAATCGTCTCTTCGATCACGGGATGCCTCTCTGGAATTTCTCGTCCTGCCTCTTGATCTGCCAGTCGACGAGGCGCGCCAGCGGCAGGGTGAGGATCAGAAACAGGAACGCACCGGCGGTGTATCCGGACGGATTGTAGAAGGTGGAATAGAGGTCGCTGCCGACCTGGACCGTCTCGACCAGGCCGAGCACGCTGATCAGCGCGGTGTCCTTGGTGAGGGCGATGAAGTATTTGCCGTGCGCACGCCCCGTGGCTTTGAAATCACGCCCTATGATGCCAGCTTTGACAAGGCCGTGACGGCAGCGCGGGATTTCATGCGCAAATATCCCAATGCGATGAAGAAGCTCGCGGAATAGGTTTCCGCATGTTCTGGCTGACAAAAGACATGGTGGACGTCTTCCACCGGGAATCCCTTGCTCGTTTTGGCGGTGCCGATGGCGTACGTGACGTCGGCCTGCTGGAGTCAGCCTTGGTAAGACCTGAGAACATCCATGCTTATGATCCACATGCTGATGTCTTCAAGCTCGCAGCTGTGTACTGCCACGGCATTGTGAAGAATCATCCATTCATTGATGGAAACAAGCGGACCGGAACGCTTGCCGCTATTGCGTTCCTCGCGATCAATAAAATTCAGGTGGCGTTCGACGAACCTGTCATCGCCGCCATGATTATCGGCGTCGCGGCAGGTGAGATTGACGAAGAAGAATTGGCGGATTGGCTGCGCCAGTCCGCAATCTGATTCAGCCCGTCACCACCGGCTGCTCACTCGCGCCCCATTCGGTCCAGGAGCCGTCGTAGAGGGCGTGGTCACGGGTACCGAGTTCGGTGAGGGCGAGGGTCAGTATGGCGGCGGTGACGCCGGAGCCGCAGCTTGTGATAACTGGTTTTTCCAAGTCTATTCCGCTACTTGCGAATGTCTTCGCAAGCTCCGCCTGAGGTTTCAGTGTGCCGTCTGCGGCGAGGAGCGAGGCGTAGTGCACGTTCCTGGCGCCCGGCATGTGGCCGGGGCGCACGCCGGCGCGGGGTTCAGCCTCCTCGCCACGGAAGCGCGTGCCGGAACGGGCATCCGCCACCTGCACCAGGCCGGACTGCAATCCCTTCGCCACATCGCCAATCCCGCGCACCATGCTGGCGTGGAAGCGGGGCGTGAAGTGGCGTTCCTGCGGCGGTGCCGGTTCGCCATCTTCCACGGGAAGGTTTTCGCGCAGCCACTTGGGCAGGCCGCCATCCAGCACCGCCACGTCGTCATGGCCGAAGACCTTGAACATCCACCAGCAGCGTGCGGCGGAGAACAGGCCGGCGCTGTCGTAGCAGATCACCTTCTTGCCATCGCCGACGCCGAGTTTCTTCACGCCGCTGGCAAATTGCGCGGGCGGCGGCAGCATGTGGGGCAGGGAAGAAGCCCGGTCCGACAGCGCATCGATGTCGAAGAAGCGCGCGCCCGGAATATGGCTAGCGCGGAACTCGGCCTTGGCGTCGCGCTTGGCCGCGGGCAGGTGCCATGAGGCGTCGAGGATGACGATATCCGGGGCATGGAGATGCTGGGCGAGCCAAGCAGTGGAGACGAGGTTGGTCATGAGGATTTCAGCGTTGAATGTCAGGGGTTGGCCAGCACCAGGCGGATGCGGCGGTTGATCTTGCCCTTGTTCTGGATCTTGTCGACGGCGATGGGGCCGATCTCGCCGGTTGAATTCACGTGGGTGCCGCCACAGGGTTGGAGGTCGAGCTTTCCACCTTCGCCGATCAGCACCAGCCGCACCTTGCCCGTACCGCGCGGCGGCTTCACGAACATGGTGCGCACGAGTTCAGGATTGGCATCCAGTTCCTCGTCGGTGATCCAGCGTGTCGTCACGGGATGGTCCTCGGCAATCCAGCCGTTGATCCTGGCCGCGAGTTCCGTCCGGTCCGGGATCTGGCCTTCGGGAATATCAAAGTCGATGCGCCCGCCATCTTCGGTGATGGCAGAGCCTGTGACCGCAAACGGCACGGCGGCACAGAGCAAGTGCATCATGGTGTGGCAGCGCATGATGCGGTGGCGGTTTTCCCAGTTCAGGTCGAGAGTGCCTGTGTCACCAACCGCGGGCGGTTGCTGGCCTTCGGCGGGCACATGCACCACGTTCTTGTTCTCGTCATAGACCGTTGTGGCAATGGCAATGTTGCGGCCGTTGAG
>CALMLK010000082.1 GCA_937868035.1 uncultured Alphaproteobacteria bacterium | reverse complement strand
AGCTTGGCGTGAAGGGACTGTTTGGCTGCTCCTTGCGACTTGGTGCTGGCTGAGGCTTGCGCGCCGGCATTCCCGACAGCATTGCCACCGCCGTTGCCACCACCATTTCCGCCACCGTTGCCACCACCATTGCCGCCGCCGTTACCGCCGCCATTGCCGCCGCCGTTACCGCCGCCGTTTCCGGCAGCCGCGGCGACCGCGGCGGTATACACCGATGCTGCTTCCAGCACGGGCACAGCCACCAGTAGTGTTGAAAGCGTCAGAGCAAAATATTTCCCGCCACGCGTCATGTTTCTCGATCCCTGAATTGTTGCCGTCCTGCCGTCCACCATACGATCCGCAACGCGAATCATTGGTTAGGATTTCCGGACAAATGTGGTTTAATTTTGCAGGGTTCGTGGGGGCCCTCCGGCGCGGCCGCTTATCCCGTCCAGCCCAAGCCCGCCGCCACGCAGTTCATGGTCATGAGCAGCGGCATGTTGAGTGTGTCCTTGCCTTTCTCCTCGCGGGTCTGACGCAGCAGTTGCACCTGCCAGAGGTTGGCCTGATCGACCATGGGGCGGATGCGCTCGAAGCGGCGGCGGAAGTTCTGGAAGCGTTCGCAGAGCATTTTGCCGCCGGTCAGTTCCAGCACCACCTTCGACGTGCGGCGGTGTTCGTGGCGGATGAGAGCGAAGAGCCGTTCCGCGTCATTACGCGTCGGCACCAGTTCGGCATAGCGTTCGGCCACACCCATGTCGGCGAGGAACAGGGACTTTTCCACCTCCTCCACCGCGAGGCGGAAGCCGGTCGACTTGGCGAACATCTGGCGCAGCAGCTTCAGCCCGGCATCGCCCCGCGCCGAGAGGAAATCGTCGAGCGCATAGCCCAGTCCATACCAACCCGTGAGCAGATGGCGATTCTGGCTCCAGGCGAAGACCCAGGGAATGGCGCGGAGATCGGAAATGCCCCGGGCGCCAAAGCGGCGCGACGGGCGCGAACCGATCTTGAGCAGCGCCAGTTCCTCCACCGGGCTCGCCGATTGGAAATAGGTAATGAGCGCCGGATCTTCAGCGAGCTTGCGGTAGGCCTTGAACGAAAGCCGCGCGATCTCCTCCACCGCTGCCTGCTGCTCCGGGATCACACGGAATTCGGGCGCATCGGCGGACTTCAGCGTATGCAACAACACGCTGGAGGTGAGAACTTCGAGGTTGTTCAGCGCCGTGCCGCGATTGGCGAATTTGGAGGATACGACTTCGCCCTGCTCGGTCACCCGCATATGGCCGCCGATCGAGCCTGCGGGCTGCGCGGCGATAGCGCGGCCCGTGGGGGCGCCACCGCGCGACACGGATCCGCCGCGGCCGTGGAAGAAGCTCAGGGGAATGCCCTGTTCGCGGCCGATGGCGATGAGGCTGCGCTGGGCTTCAAACAGTTCAAAGCTTGCGGCAAAGAAACCACCGTCCTTGTTCGAGTCGGAATAGCCCAGCATGATTTCCTGCGTGCCGCCGTTCGCGGCAACGGAGGAGCGCACGAGTGGCTGCGAGAGCAGTTCGCGCATGATCGCCGGTGCGGCGCGCAGGTCTTCGATGGTTTCAAACAGCGGCACCACACGGATGCGGCAAATCTCGCGCGCGGTGGGATCGGAGTACAGGCCGCAATATTTCGCGAGCAGATAAAGTCCGAGGACATCATCAGCCGTCTGCGTCATGGACAGGATGAACGTGCCGATAGAGGCCGGATCAGGACCATCAATCGTTTCGCGGACGAGCGTCAGAAGGGCCAGCAGTTCTGTTGCCTCTTCCGAGGTGTTCATGAATTGCGGGAGGAACCCCAGCGGCTTTTCCAACTCGCTGGCAATCCATGCGCTCCACGTGCGCGTTCCCGGAGTTGGCGCTTCCTTGGCCAGCGGATTGAGCTTGAGCCAGATCTCACCCAGCACGCGGTTGATCACTGTGGTGTTCTGGCGGAGGTCGAGGCTGGCCGTGCGGAAGCCGAAAATCTCCGCCTCCCAGCGCAGTGGCCGCAACAGGCCCGTGGCGAGGCCCGGCGCTTTCATGACGATCAGTGCTTCATCGCAGGCGGCAAGCAGGGCGCGGAATTCCGACACGTCGGCGAAGGCCTTGGCGGTCCCTCCTCCGTTGACGGTGGCAGCGAGGCGCAGGCGCATTGCGCTGAAGAACTGGCGGAAGGGTTCGGTCGGGTTACGGCTCACGATGGCGGATTTTTCGCCGGAGGCTTCCAACTGCGCATCAATGATGGCCTGGAAGCCTGAGGGCAAGGCGATTTCATAGGCACTGATCGAAATGAGGCGCGCCAGTTCCTGGAGCCGCGCATCGAGTCGATGGACGGCGGCGAGCCGGTTCTCGCGGAGCGCCGCGCGCGTGGTGGAGACGGTGACGAAAGGATTGCCATCGCGGTCTCCGCCAATCCACGATGAGTAGCGGAGCGGTGCCTTCACGCCATCGCGCGGCAATTCCGGATAGTGGCGGTTGATCGCATTCTGCAACAGTTCGCAAATCACCGGCGTGCGGTCGAACAGCGCTTCACGGAAGAAGTGCAGGCCCCACGACACTTCACTCTCCACCGTCGGCTTCTCGATGCGGATTTCGCCGGTGAGCCACAGCAGGTCGATTTCGTTCTTGAGGGCCGCGAGAAGGTTGTCGCGCTCGCGCGGCGTCCAGCGCGGGCTCTCCAATTCATAGAGCTTGAGATAAATGCGGCGATGGATTTCGAGAACGGTGACGCGCTTGGCCTCGGTCGGATGCGCGGTGATGGTGGGGCCGACCGTGAGAGTGGAGAGCACCCGGGCCACGGTTTCGGGCGCCACGCCTGCCGCCGCCACCTGAGCCACGGCATGAGAGAACGAACCAATCACTTCGTCCGGCCCGCCCTGCTTTTCAATGTCGCGGCGGTTGCGGATGCTGGCATTTTCTTCGGCGATGTTCATGAGCTGCAGCCAGATGCCGATGGCCTGCAGGGCGTGCTCCACCAGCCGGTCTGGAATGGCGGCCGCTGCCTCCGGATTGTCGAGGATCGGCAGCACCTCCGGTTCGCGTGTCTTGATGACCTGGCGGAGAAGGTCACGGAGTGTCGCTGTTATTTCGACGATATAGGTTGCGTCCTCGGCGGCAGCGGCAGGGGGCGGGGAGCGGCGGTCAATCACGTGCAAAATTCCTGATGGGCGTACCTCAGGCTTGTGCAACGCAACATGAATTGTGTCAATGCACGTTCCGCGCCTCCTGTGCCGCCATTCAGATGCGGCGGAGGAGTTGCCGCTCGAAGGCCTGTTGCTCCGGTGAGCGACGCGCGAAGTCGCCGCGAATGGGGGATTCGTCCCGCAGTCCGGCATCATGTTGCAAGTGGGCATTGAGGTGGAGGGCGCCGGTGCCCCGGAACATTTCGAAGATGCGCAGCACATCCGTGCAAACCTTCCGCGTTGCAGCCAGCAGGGACAGAGGGGCGTGGCGGGCCTGCGAAAGATTGATGAACATGGTCGTTCTCCTGTGAAGCTATTGCGATGGCTGGAGATTGATGCCGTCAGCCGGGCAAGTATCGAAGCCCG
>CALMLK010000081.1 GCA_937868035.1 uncultured Alphaproteobacteria bacterium | reverse complement strand
ACCGGATTCGGCGACTATCGATTCTCGAGCGGTGACGCGACGATTGAGTCGCTGGTGGACGGGATGTCGGCGCGTGTTGGACTCGGTTTCGATGTCCGGGGATCCAGCGGAGTGACGGCCAGCGCCTTGGGAGAACTTTCCGGCCTTGGCCTCGACCACGGCGCGACTGCGAAGTCACTCAAGGCTCAACTCGCAATTCCGTTCTGAACATGACTGTCCGGTTGACGCGACGATGGGACGGCTGAGGGAAGTGACCCTCCCCGCCACGCAATAACCACCCGTTAACCTAAATGCCGCCACATGCCCCCAACATTCAGCCACCCATTCGAAGGGGGTTCCGACTCATGAAATTTGCCATTGTTTCCGCCACCGCCGCCGCGTTGCTGCTCTCGGCCTGCACCACAAATCCCTACACGGGTGAGCAGCAGGTCTCGAAGGGCCTGCTGGGTGCCGGAACGGGTGCGGCAGTGGGTGCTGCGGCGGGCGCGTTGCTCGGCCACACGACCTCGCTGAAGACGCGCAAGGCGGCCCTCGTGGGTGCAGGGCTTGGTGCGTTGGCGGGGGGCGGCATCGGCATGTATATGGACAACCAGGAAGCCAAGCTGCGTCAGCGCCTCGCCAACTCCGGCGTTTCGGTGACGCGCGTGGGCGACTCGATTGTCCTCAACATGCCGTCCAACATCACCTTCGACAGCGACCGGTCCGACGTGAAGCCGGGCTTCTATGACACGCTCAATTCCGTGGCGATTGTCTTCCAGGAATATAACCAGACGCTGATCGACGTCGTCGGCCACACGGACTCCGACGGCTCGGCCGACTACAACGACGATCTCTCGCGCCGCCGCGCCTCGTCGGTCGCCCGCTACCTCACCGCCCAGCAACTTGATCCCAACCGCTTCTCGGTCGAAGGCCGTGGCGAGGAAGAACCGATTGCCACCAACGCTTCCGCCGAAGGCAAGGCCCGCAACCGCCGCGTCGAGATCACCATCCAGCCGCTGACGTAAGTCACGCACACCCTTGCCCGTGGCGCCATGTCCCGCCATAGCGGGGCATGACTGAAGCCCGTTTCATCCTCACCTTCCCGCCGGCCTCGCTGGACGAAGCCCAGGCGCTCGCCGATGCGATCGATGGCCACATTGCCATTGATGCCCTCGCCGTCACCGTCAACGAGACGGACGAGGCGAAAGCCCTGTGGTGTGCGGCGGCCTATTTCCCCGATGAAGAGAGTGCCAGCGCCGCCCGCGATGTAATGAATGCGGGGGGCGACATCACGCCAGTCCCGGACGTGGATTGGGTGCGCAAGTCACTGGAGGGACTGGCGCCCGTCACGGCGGGACGATTCTTCCTGCACGGCTCCCACGACCGCGCCCGCCGCCGCGCCGGCGGACAATCCTTCGAGATCGACGCAGGCACGGCCTTCGGCACGGGCCACCACGGCACCACGGCGGGCTGCCTCCTGGCGCTCGACGGTATCCTCAAACATCAGGCGCCACGCCGCATGTTTGACCTGGGCTGCGGCACGGGCGTGCTGGCCATCGCCGCTGCGCGCGCCACGCGGCAGGCGGTGCTCGCCACCGACATTGATCCCGAGGCGGTGCGCGTCACCATCGCCAACGCAAAGCTCAATGCGCTGGGCCCCCTGACGCGCGCCCACACCGCCGCGGGGCTGCACCACCCGGTGATCCGCCAATCGGCACCCTATGATCTGGTCTTCGCCAATATCCTCGCCCGTCCCCTCGCCGCGCTGGCGCAGGGCCTTTCCACCCTGCTCGCGCCGGGCGGAAACCTCATCCTGTCGGGACTGACGCGGGACCAACTGCGCTGGATCAAGGCCTGCTACACCGCGCGAGGCCTCGTCCACGCCCGCACCATCGTGATGGGCAATTGGGTGGCACTGGTGATGCGGCGGCCGGGCGCAAAAGCAAAACGCCCGGGTTTTGGAAAACCCGGACGTCTGCAAATCACATCCCGTGCCCCCGGCTGGGAGCTGGATGCCTAGCTTGGATAAAGGGGCTTAGTGGCCCCAAACCTGGCGGGCGATGTCGGCGCGCTTCAGGCCAATGTCGGCCAGCAGGCGGTCATCGAGCTGGCGGAGCTGACGCTCGGCGCGGGTGCGGGCGAAATAGGCCTTCACCGTGTTCATGAGACCGGGAGCAGCGCCCAGGCCCTGGTTGCGGATCGTTTCACGGCCCATCGAAATCGTTGTCATTGTCTTCTCTCCTGATTGCGGCGGCAGCGGCAACATTTCCGCGCCTGCCCGAATTCTTTGTGCGCCGCACAATTGCAGTGCACATCTATGCGCTGGACCCCCCGTCAACCAGAGTTGCTTTCAGCAGTTCGATATGCGTTCAACGCATATCTCTGTTCACTCTCGGTTAACCTTCACGGCCAGCGACGAAATCAAAAATAGCCTTGAAATATGGCAGTTTTTTTACAGTTTGCGAAAGGCATGGCATGCCGCGATCTCACCAGCATGTGTCGCATTTTCACGAAATGACGGATTTGGGACATCGAAATGCGGCGAATCCGCATAACGGAATGGAAATACTTGCGGCGAAAATGTTGCAGCGCAAAAAGAAAATGCCCGGCAAAGCCGGGCATTCCGAATGAATGTATCGCTCGCTCCGTTACGAAACGACGAGGTTTCCTGCCGAGGTACGCCCCGTCCGCTTGTCGGTAATCATTTCAAAGGTGATCTTCTGGCCGTCCTTCAAACCCTTGAGACCCGCACGCTCCACGGCGGAGATGTGGACGAACACGTCCTTGCCGCCGTCGTCTGGCTGAATGAAGCCAAAGCCTTTCTGGGTGTTGAACCATTTCACTGTGCCGGTGGCCATTAGTTAAAGTCCTTCAGTTGCGTTGCAGTTGGCTTGATTGGAAGTCTCGACGCCTCACAAACCAGTCGAAAATCAGGGGCGTCGTGCAAGCGCATGCGTGAAGGCAGGCGAGAGCGGCCAAACGTCCGGCCAATCGTCGATGTGCGACGTTATGATACACCCAACTTCCCTGCGCAAGAGGCTTTGTCCCGAAGCACTTGCGAGATTCGTGGCCACCGACCACAATCGATCGCCAATTGATACATTTGCATCGACAAGAAAACAGATGAACACACACAGCTCCCGTCTCAAAGCGCTCCGCACACTGATGAAGCAGCGCGGCCTCGCCGCTGTCATCGTTCCACGTCAGGATGAATTCCAGGGCGAGTACGTGGCACCCTATGCGGAGCGCCTGCAATGGCTGACGGGCTTCAAGGGGTCGTGGGGCGTGGCCATCGTTGGTTTGCGCAAGGCGGCGATTTTCGTCGACGGCCGCTATACCCTGCAGGTGCGCCAGCAGACGGACTCTGCGCTGTTCGAGCCCCGGCATCTGATGGAGGATCCGCCGGTCAACTGGATTGCGGCGAACCTGAAGAAGGGCGAGAAAATCGGATTTGATCCCTGGGTGACGCCGGTCGCCGAGGCCCGCAAGTTGCGCGCCGCCGCCGAAGCCGTTCACGCCAGGCTGGTGCCCCTGCCTCGTAACCCCATCGACATGATCTGGCCGGACCAACCCGCCCGCCCCGCCAAACCGATCGAGTCCCATGGCATCGAACATGCCGGTGTTGCGGCAGCGGAAAAGCTCAGCGCCATTGCTGCAACGCTGCAGAAGCAGGGTGCAGATGCCGTGCTGCTCGCCGACCCCGCCTCGGTGTGCTGGGCCCTGAACATCCGCGGCAACGATGTGCCTTTCACGCCGTTCCCGCTTGCCTATGCCTTGCTGCGCCGCAAGGGCAAGGCCGAGCTTTTTGCCGATGCCGCGCGCCTGACGCCCGACGCGCGAAATGCCCTGAAGGACGTCGTGCAGTGCAAGCCACCCGTCGACCTGCCCTCCCGCCTCGCCGCCCTGGCTGGAAAGACCGTGGCACTCGATCCGGCCCTTGCCCCGGAAGCGGCGCGCCTTGCCCTCGTCAAGGCGGGCGCAAAGGTGATTGAGGCGCAAGACCCTTGCGTGTTGCCCAAGGCGCGCAAGAACGAGGCGGAGCGCCAGGGCGCGCGGGCAGCCCAGCGCCGTGATGGCGGCGCCCTCACGCGCTTCCTCAAATGGGTGAGCGAGAATGCCGCCAATGGAAGCCACAGCGAAGCGACGGCGGCGGAAAAGCTGCGCGAGCTGCGCTCGGAATCAAACTTGCTCCGCGGCCTGTCGTTTGAATCGATTTCGGCCTCCGGCCCCAATGCGGCGATCCCGCACTATCATCTCTCACCTGATGATGCGCGGCCCCTCGCGGCAGGCGAGATCTACCTCATCGATTCCGGCGGGCAATATCTCGACGGCACCACCGATGTCACGCGCACTGTGATGATCGGCACGCCGACCGGTGAAATGCGAGACCGCTTCACCCGCGTGCTGAAGGGCATGATCGCACTTTCCGTGCTGCGCTTCCCCAAGGGCACCACCGGCGCTCACATTGATGCGCTGGCACGGGCCGCGCTGTGGAAGGCGGGACTGGATTTCGACCATGGCACCGGCCATGGCGTCGGCAGCTATCTCTCGGTGCATGAAGGCCCCGCCCGCATTTCCAAGGCCGGACACACGGCCCTCGAACCCGGCATGATCCTGTCGAACGAGCCCGGCTACTACAAGGCCGGCGCCTTCGGTATCCGCATCGAGAACCTGCTGCTTGTCACCGAGGCCACGGAAATCGAAGGCGGCGACCGGCCGATGCT
>CALMLK010000080.1 GCA_937868035.1 uncultured Alphaproteobacteria bacterium | reverse complement strand
CATGCGCGTGATCCAGGACACCTACACGAGTTCATCCGAAACGAAAGCACTGCTGATGGCGGGCACCGCGGCCTACGACCTCATGGTGCAGGCGGGTGCGGAGATGCGCCAGGTGCTGGAGAAGGAAGACGCCGTCACCAAGATCGACCGATTGAAGATTCCCAACACGCTCCGCCTTGATACGGCAGCGCAGATGTATACCGAGGCGCTTGATCCGCTGAACGCCCATTCCATTCCCTATCTCTGGGGCACGGTGGGGCTTGGCGTGAACAAGGAGAAGGTGATGAGTGTGGCGCCGGATGCACCCATGAACAGCATGGCGCTGCTGCTCGATCCGAAATACGCGGCCCCGCTGGCGAGTTGCGGCATCGCGCTCATCGATGAGCCGATCGACGTCATTCCCTCCATCGTCAGCTATGTGGGCGGCGACTTCCGCAACGTCGGCATCACCGACCTCGAAGCCGTTGATGCCACGCTCTCGCAGATCAAGGACTACGTGCAGGTGGTGCCCAAGGCGCAGTATGTGGATGGCCTTGCCAATGGCCGATACTGCGCCTCCATCGGATTTTCCGGCGACGTGTTGACGGCGCGCGAAGAGGCAAAGGTGAAGCAGACCGGCACCATCGCCTACACCGTGCCGAAGGAGGGCAGCGAGTTGTGGTTCCAGCTTTTCGTCATTCCGAAGAACGCCAAGAACCAGGACGCCGCGCACACGTTGATCGACTGGTTCCTCAAGCCCGAAGTGGCGGCGGCGAACACCAAGGCGCTGCTCTATGCCAACACGGTGTGGGGCTCCGGGCCGCTGCTGGAAGCCAAGCTGCTCGACGATCCAGGCCTCTATCCACCCCGCGAGATCATGAGCAAACTCTCGATCCAGCCACCACTCTCGGCTGACGTGGAAGCGGAGTTGAACCGCATCTGGTCGAAGCTGAAGAAGGGGTGAGAAGCGACGGAACATCGTTCCGGCAAATCATGCCAGTGGCATGATTTGAGCTTCGAACGCCCGCGCGCAAGCAAGGGCCGGAAGAGCGTTCCATGTGAAGCGCCAGTGGCGCTTCACCGCCTCTCGAACGCGCGGGAGCTGCGCAGCAGCGGGTCCCGCGCCGGAGGACATGCGACGGAGCGAAGCTCCGGCACATCATGCCAGTGGCATGATGTGAGCATTGATGCCTCCTGTTGCCGGCGTGAGGGACGAGGGCTGTTCTTGCCCGCTTGCCAAAGCTCAAAACCGTGGGAAAAGAGGGCGGGGAAGTTTCATTTTGCGGAAGGAAGCAGGATGGGTGGTGAACAGAATCTCGACATTCTGCTTCGGACGCTGACGGCGACGCTCCACGATGGCGTTCACGTCTTTGCCACGGTGGCCAGGGGCCGCATGCCCGACGGTCTTCATCCCATCATGCAATTCGAGGAGGCGGAGGGAACAACGCTGATACTCCTGAAGCCGGAGGCGGAGGCGCATGGGGTCAGGCATGAGTTTCCCTGCAGGATGATTACGCTCAACGTGCACTCGTCATTGGAAGCTGTCGGCTTTATCGCCCGCGTTGCGACGGAACTTGCAAAGCGGGGCATGGGCGTCAATCCCGTGTCCGGTTTCTATCATGATCACCTGTTCGTCCCGGTCGGCCGCGAGCAGGAGGCGATGGCCATTCTGGCCGGCATTGCCAAGTCTGCATGATGCATTGCCTTGCACCTTCCGCGCCCTTGAGATACGACTCCTGCCGTTAACTGGGCGCTGAGCGCGGTCTGTCTTCTCCATGGGCAGGCAACCGCGGCGTTGAAGCCCCGGTCAATTCGCGGGGCCAAGCAATGGAGCAAGCCTCGTGAAGACCATCATCGAACCTTTCCGCATCAAATCCGTCGAACCCATCCGTTTCACCACGGTGGATGAACGCCGCGCGCTTCTCAAAGCCGCGCACTCCAATCTCTTTGCCATCAAATCCGATGACGTGCTGATCGACCTTCTCACCGACTCGGGCACGTCCGCCATGAGCGCGGCGCAGTGGGCCGCCGTGATGAAGGGTGACGAGAGCTATGCCGGTTCGCCGTCGTTCTTCCGCTTCGAGGCGGCGGTGCGGGATCTCATGCCCTTCAGGCACATTATCCCCACGCATCAGGGCCGCGCTGCGGAAGCGATCCTGTTCGGACTCATCGGCGGCAAGGGCCGCAAGATTCCCTCCAACACGCATTTCGATACGACACGCGGCAACATCGAGGGCACGGGCGCCGAGGCCCATGACCTCCTCATCGCGGAGGGCCGCGAGCCTGCGCTGGACCATCCCTTCAAGGGCAACATGGATGTGGCGCGGCTGGAGGCGTTCCTCAAGGAGCATGGCGATGCCGTGCCGTGCGTGATGATCACCGTCACCAACAATGCCGGCGGCGGCCAGCCCGTGAGCCTTGCCAACATCCGCGCCACGGCGGACGTGGCGAAGCGCCACGGCAAGCCCTTCATCATTGATGGCTGCCGCTTTGCCGAGAACGCCTGGTTCATCAAGCAGCGCGAGGAAGGGCAGGGCGGCAGCGCCATCAAGGACATCGTGCGCGACATGTTCGCGCTCGCCGATGGCATGACCATGAGCGCCAAGAAGGATGCCTTCGCCAACATCGGGGGCTGGCTTGCGCTGAACGACGATGCGCTGGCCGAGAAGGCGCGCACGCGCCTCATCCAGACGGAAGGCTTCCCCACCTATGGAGGCCTTGCGGGGCGCGACCTCGATGCCATCGCCCAGGGCCTCAGCGAAATCATCGACGAGGATTACCTGCGCTACCGGGTGCGCACCAACGCCTACATCTCCGAGCGGCTGGATGCCATGGGCGTGCCGGTGGTGAAGCCGGCGGGCGGGCATGCGGTGTTCGTGGATGCGCGGAGCTGGCTCTCTCACATTCCGCCGTTGCATTATCCGGGGCAGGCCTTGGCCGTGGCGCTCTATGAGGTGGCGGGCATCCGCTCCTGCGAGATCGGCACGGTGATGTTCGGCCGCCATCCGGACGGCAGCGAAACGCCCGCCGCCATGGACCTCGTCCGGCTGGCCATGCCGCGGCGGGTCTACACCCAGTCGCATGCCGACTACATCGTGGAGGCCTTCGGCGAGGTGGCGGCCCGGCTCAAGGCCCTCAAAGGTTTCCGCATCGCCTGGGAGCCGCCGATGATGCGGCATTTCACGGCCCGGTTTGAGCCGCTCGGCTGATCCCCCGCGCAGGCGGGCGCAGGTCAGGGGTGCCCCGAAACCACCTTGCCTTGTGGCGTGCGCCCCGCTAAGCGCTGCCACGAAATCCATTCAAAAAGGGCTTGGGATATGCGCGTATATTATGACCGCGATGCGGATGTGAACCTGATCAAGGGCAAGAAGGTCGCCATCATCGGCTACGGCTCGCAGGGCCGCGCCCATGCGCTGAACCTCAAGGATTCCGGCGCCAAGGAACTGGCCGTGGGCCTCAAGAAGGGTTCGCCCACCGCCAAGAAGGTGGAAGCCGACGGTCTGAAGGTGATGACCGTCGCCGAAGCCGCCAAGTGGGCCGACGTGATGATGATGGCGACGCCGGACGAACTCCAGGCCGACATCTGGCGCGACGACATTGCCCCCAACATCCGTGACGGTGCGGCGATTGCCTTCGCCCACGGCCTCAACGTGCACTTCAACCTGATCGAGCCGAAGAAGACCATCGACGTGATCATGATCGCGCCGAAGGGCCCCGGCCACACGGTGCGCGGCGAATACCAGAGGGGCGGCGGCGTGCCCTGCCTCATCGCCATCCACAACGACGCCTCGGGCAATGCCCATGACATCGCGCTCTCCTACGCCTGCGGCGTGGGCGGCGGACGTTCGGGCGTCATTGAGACGACCTTCAAGGAAGAATGCGAGACCGACCTGTTCGGCGAGCAGGTCGTCCTCTGCGGCGGCCTCGTGGAATTGATCCGCGCCGGCTTCGAGACGCTGGTCGAGGCGGGCTATGCTCCCGAGATGGCCTACTTCGAGTGCCTGCACGAAGTGAAGCTCATCGTCGACCTCATCTATGAAGGCGGCATCGCCAACATGAACTACTCGATCTCGAACACCGCCGAGTGGGGCGAGTACGTGACGGGCCCGCGCATCATCACCGACGAGACGAAGACGGAAATGAAGCGCGTCCTGCACGACATCCAGACCGGCAAGTTCACCAGCCAGTGGATGCAGGAATGGAAGGCCGGCGCCGCCCGCTTCAAGGGCATCCGCCGCATGAACGATGGGCACCAGATCGAAGCCGTGGGCGAAAAGCTCCGCGCCATGATGCCCTGGATCGCCAAGAACAAGCTGGTGGACAAGGCGAGGAACTAGTCCGCCCTGAACGTTTGTTCGCAGGGCGATCAAGCAAGAATGAAAAAGGCCGCTCCGAAAGGGGCGGCCTTTTTGTTGAGGCACTCCCTCATCCCGTCACTACTTGCGGACGTGGACGCACTTACACCAACTCCACCTTCAACGTCTTGCCCACCGCGTTGGCAGCGCGTTGCAGGGTGGAGAGCGTGACGTTGCCGGATTTGGGGTCCAGCACCCGGTCCAGCTGGGCGCGGCTGGTCTTCATGGCGGCGGCCATGTTCAGCTTTGTCATGCGCTTCCGCTTCATTTCTCTTTCGAGCAGCCAGACCAACCGTTCCTTGGTGACGATGGCATTGAGTTCTTCCAGCGCCCCATCTTCACCCAGAAGTTCGTTCAAGGTTGTCCGTCTCGTCACGTTCGCCTTCATGGTTTCATCTCCTTCATTCGCCGATGCGCCAGTTCGAGTTCATGCTTTGGGGTTGTCTGCGCCTTTTTCACAAAACCATGGACAACGCATATTTCCCCGTTGCCAACGAAGAACAGCACACGCGCTGCCGTGTGATCCCGCAGCGTCGTCCTGACCTCCCAAAGACCCCGGCCAAGCGATTTGCAAACCGGCATTCCGACTGGCCAATTTTCCTGCACGCGCAGAAGGTCCAAGCCAACCCGCC
>CALMLK010000079.1 GCA_937868035.1 uncultured Alphaproteobacteria bacterium | reverse complement strand
TGTTCGCCGTCGATTTCGAAGGTGGTGACGTTGCGGCCGCTCATCAGCGTCTCAAGCGTACGCCCCACGACCGAAATATCGACGCCCGCATCGGCGGCGCGCACACGGTCCATCTGCACTTCGATCTGCGGCTTGTTGAGACGGAGGTCGGTGTCGAGGTCCGCGAAGCCCGGGTTTTCCTGCAGCTTGTCCACCAGCTTGCCAGCGACGGCGTTCAGGTCTTCGTAGGACGATGAGGATTGCAGCACGAACTGGAACGGCTTGCCGAAACCGCGGCTGCCCAGCGATGGCGGATTGCTGGCGGAGGCCTGCACGCCCGGAATGGCCCGGAGCTTCGGTGAAATCTCCTGCACGATGGATTGCTGGCTGCGGCTGCGGTTCTCCCAATCCTCCAGCCGTGCAAACGACATGATGCGGGTGACGTCGCCTGCACCGACGATCATCAGGGCCGAGCGCAATTCCGGCACGCTCTTGAGAATGGCCTCAAGATCGTCGGCATAGCGCAACGTGTAGGCGTAGCTTGCGCCCTCCGGCGCGTTGGCCGTCACCATCACGGTGCCGCGGTCCTCGACCGGCGACAATTCCGATTTCATCTGCGTGAAGATCCAGCCACCCGTGGCGGCAACGCCGAGCGCAACCAAGAGCACCAGCCACCGCGCCGCCAGCGCAGCCGAGAGTCCGGCACGGTAGACGCGCTCCAGCAAGGCCAGCGCCCGCTCCACACCGCGCATCAGCACATTGGGCCGGTCATTGTGCTTGAGGAACTTCGAACACATCATGGGCGTGAGGGTAAGCGCCACGAAGCCCGAAACGACCACGGCGCCCGCCAGTGTCACCGCAAATTCCAGGAACAAGCGTCCCGTACGCCCCGGCGTGAAGGCGATGGGCGCATAGACGGCCGCGAGCGTCAGCGTCATGGCGACGATGGCGAAGGCAATCTCGCGCGCCCCCTTGAGCGCCGCCTCAAAGGGCTTCATGCCCTCTTCGATGTGTCGGTAGATGTTCTCCAGCATGACGATGGCATCGTCGACCACGAGGCCGATCGCCAGCACGAAGGCGAGGAGCGTCAGCGTATTCACGGAAAGACCGGCGAGATACATGATCGCAAAGGCCGTGACGAGCGACACGGGGATGGTGACGACCGGGATGATGGCGGCGCGGAACGAATGCAGGAAGACGAGGATGATGAGCGTCACCAGCACCACGGCTTCGAGGATGGTGGTGAAAACGTTGTGGATGGAGCGTTCGATGAAGACGGTGGAATCGAAACCGACCTCCACCGTCGTGCCCTCCGGCAGAGATTGGTTGATGCGTGGCAACACCGCGTACACGGCGTTGGCGACATCCAGCGGATTGGCCACCGCCTGCTTCACGATGCCGATGGAGATGGAGGGATTGCCCTCGTAGCGGCTCTCACGGCGCACATCGGCGGTGGCCAGTTCGACCTTGGCGACATCGCCCAGTGTCACCTGCAAGCCGCCGGCATTCTTCAACTTGATCCTTGCGAACTCTTCCGCCGTTCCCAGCGATGTGCGGGACAGGATGGTGAACTCCCGTTCCGCCCCTTCCACGCGGCCCGCCGGGATTTCGGCGTTCTGTGCGCGGATGGCATTCTCCACATCCTGCACGGTGAGGCCCACGCCCGAGAGCGCCTGGTGGTCGATCCAGATCCGCATGGCATAGCGGCGCTCGCCGTTGATGCTGACGTCGGCAACACCATCGAGGTTCTTGAAGCGGTCACTGACAAAACGGTCCACGTAATCCGTCAGCGTCAGCGCATCCATGGTGGAAGAGCGCACGATGAGAAAGATGATCGGCTGCGCATCCGCCTCCACCTTCGAGATCACCGGTTCGCTGATGTCATCGGGGAGGGAGCGCCGCACGCGGCTCACGCGGTCGCGCACATCGCTGGTGGCGCTGTCGATCGCGACACCGGCGCGGAAACGGATGGTGATGCGGCTCGATTCGGACCGCGACGACGACTCGATCGTATCAATTCCCTCGATGCCCGCCAGCGAGCCTTCGAGCACCTGCGTCACCTGGCTCTCGATGATCTCCGCCGAGGCACCGGAATAATTGGTCTGCACCGAGACCTGCGGTTCGTCGATGTTGGGATATTCGCGGATGGTGAGGCGGCTGTAGGCCATGAGGCCGAGCAGCACGAGGATGAGGCTGAGGACCGTGGCGAAGACAGGGCGGCGGATGCAAAGCTCGGGGAGCGACATGGGCTCACTCCGCCGTCGCGGGGGCCGCGACTTTCACCGGTGCACCATCCGCCAGCCGCGTGGCGCCAGCGGAAACGACCTGCGTTCCGGCATCCAATCCGGAGGTGATCTCGACCCAGCCATCGCGGCGCTGGCCGGTGATCACCACGCGGCGCGATGCCTTTCCATCCTGCACGGCGAAGACCACCGCATCCTTGCCCTGCGGCACGATGGCCGCCTCCGTCACGGTGATGCTGTTGCGGCTGGCGCCCAGCACGGCGGCGCGCACCAGCATGCCGGGCCGAAGCGCCAGCGCACTGTTGTCGAGCGTGGCCTGCACCTGCAGGGCGCGGCCGTTCACGTCGATCACGGGATTGATGGCGGTGATCGTGGCCTTGAAGGTGGCACCCGGCACCGCATCGGCGGTGACATCCACCTCCTGCCCCACGGAGAGGGCGGTGAAATAGCGTTCAGGCACACTGAGGCTGACCTTCAGCCGCGCAATCTGGTCCAGAGCCACGAGCGGCATGCCCGCCGTCACATAGGCGCCGACGGAGACTTGCCGGAAGCCCAGTTGGCCGTCAAAGGGCGCGCGCACGATGAGCCGGTTCTGCTTCTCCTTGGCGAGGTCCATGGCGCTGCGGGCCAGGTCCAGTTCCGCTTTTGACTGGTCGACACTGCTCTGCGGGATGTTGCGGGTTTTGGCCAGCGTCTGGTTGCGCGCATGATTGGTGTCAGCCAGCGCCAGGCGGGCCGCTGCGTCCTTGCTCTCTGCGTCCAGAAGCGCACCATCAAGGCGGAACAATTCATCCCCGGCCTTCACCGCCGCACCATCCTCCGCTGACACGGACACGATGCGGCCTGCCGTATCCGCCGCCACGGTGACTGACTCCTGCGCCGCAAGGCTGCCGATGGCGGAGATGCTGTCTTGCAGGGTTTGCGCCTGCGCCTGGGAAACTTCCACGGGTGTCGGCCCGCGGCCACCACCGCCCGGCGACGCGGGCGATTGCCCAGACTTGCGGCCACCCTGCGCCTCGGCCTGCGAGGTGGCGGTGGCCGTCAAGCCGGGCACGTGCGAGGCCAGCCAGCCATAGGCAGCGTTCCACCGTCCCGTCGCCTGCAACCCGAAGGCAGCCGCCAGCGCCAGCACGACCAGACCGATCAACAGGTACCGTTTCCGCATGCGGATTTCTTCCTTCACTCCGTTCAGACGGATGGGCGGGTTGATTCCGTCGCCCGCCCCTTCTTTTTCACTGTGAAGGGATACGAAAGCAAATGACATTCGGGTAACGGGGTTCCGGCGAAAAAGCAGTTGGCCTCACCGTCCGTCGGCGGAGAAATGCTGATAGTCCTTGGACGACGTCCAGCTTCCGCCCCACACCCAGCCCTTGGCCTTGAAGGCCCTGACGATGGCGCTGTCCGGCAGGATGAGGCCAGCCTGCCCGCGCTGGGCCTCGCGCTCTGCCGGCTCGTCCCAGGCCTGGCCCCCCGGCGGCGACGTGCCCTTCCGCCAGACATAAGGATTGATCAGCGGGTTCACGTCGATGGCAATGCCGCGAGCATGCGACGACAGGCGCGATGAACCGGAGGCCTGCCGGCAATTGTATCCGGAGGTGTTGTTGTCCGCCATGGAAGCCTCATCATCGCCGCCATAGGCATCGACTAGCGCCATCTTCTCGATGGCGAATGACCTGTCATCGAAGAGCGCCACGAACACATCCCGCACATCCGCCGCAACGCGCCGGTGAACGATCAACTGTCCCTTGTGCGTCATGCCCGCGAAATCACGATAGGGCAGGGTAAGTAAACGCAAGTCCTTCCGCTGCGCGCAGCCCTTGATGCGCGGATTGTAGGACTTGCCCTGCATGACCGCCCACACCGCATCGGAGATGGCGGAGATCGTCCCTGTGGTCGCATCCTCCTGCGCCGATGCACAGGGGACGGCGAGGACAAGGACAGCAGCTGCGAGGAAACTCAGCACACGGACGAAACCTCCTGCCGCCGCACCAATTGCCACGCCGCCGGATACACTTTGGCCTTGCTGTCCGCAGTCCTGCGACAAATCATGCGGGCTCTGCTCCGTCTTTGTCAGCCAGTCATCAGCATGACCTCCATAGTCATGGCATCGGACACGGCAGCACCTTTTTCCGGAGTGCATCATGGCAAACATCCAATACTTCCCTGGCAACGCGACAGTCGCACTGCCCCAGTCCACTTTCGACATCACGGCCATCACAGCAAAGCGCGTGGGACCCTATCTGAACTATTACTCTGCCAACACCGATGGCACCATGTTCGTCATCCACACCACGGCCTCGCTTGATGCCTCGGGTGCCATTGTCCAGAATATCGTGGGGTGGGATCACTTCAGCGGCTCTGATCTTCTGCAGTCGGCAACCGTGAATCTTCCCGCAAAGCCGTTCCTCGACAACCTCAACAGCCGCGCGCCCAACAGCCTCAAGGCGTTCAACTATCTGATGGGCGGCAATGACGCGATGATGGGATCCGATGTGGCTGACCGCATGTCAGGCCTCAACGGCAACGACACGATGTCGGGCGGTGCCGGAAACGATCTGATGCGCGGCGGCAACGGCAATGACACGCTGGATGGCGGCAAGGGCAACGACAACCTGTTTGGTGACGCAGGTGATGACCATCTGTTCGGCGGTCTCGGCAAGGACAAGATGACGGGTGGCGCGGGCGCTGACCAGTTCCACTTCGATGGTCTCAACCAGGGAACCGATACGGTGCTCGACTTCACCCACGGCACCGATCATCTCGCAATGTCGGCCACCGGCTTTGCCCTGCACGGACCGCTGGTCGATGGCGTCAACATGATCAACGGCACCTCGGCCCTGCTTGCTGAAGCGTCCTTCATCTACGACGCCGTGACCGGCAATCTCTCCTATGACGCCGATGGCACGGGTGCCGCTGCGGCCCAGGTGATTGCGACCCTCAGCAACCACAGTGCACTGACGGCAGCGGACATCCTGATCGCATAGTCCATAGGCTGCGGCCTCGCGCCCACCCTCAGGCGGCAACGCATGGCGTCAGGGACAAGCCGCCGGGCCGAGTCCGGTGCAGTTCGTTCAACAATCGGGCAATGCTGCAACGCGCCATAATTAACCATCTGAATTTTATGGTGAATCTTTCCTGCGTCAGAACTCTTGACGGCGGCGGAGCGCCGTCTTATCTCCCCGTCCAGCTGTTGGCACTCTCCATGGGTGAGTGCTAACAGGGCGGGATCGAGCCGTGAGGGCTTGCCCGTTTTCCAAACGAAAACAAAATTCCAGGAGCGTTTCGCATGAAGTTCCGTCCTTTGCACGACCGCGTTGTCGTCAAGCGGGTTGAAGAAGACACCAAGACCAAGGGTGGCATCATCATCCCTGACACGGCCCAGGAAAAGCCGATGCAGGGCAAGATCGTCGCCGTCGGCCCCGGTGGCCGCGACGAGAGCGGCAAGCTCATCCCCATCGATCTCAAGAAGGGCGACGTCGTCCTCTTCGGCAAGTGGTCCGGCACGGAAATCAAGATCGACGGCGAAGAGCTGCTGATCATGAAGGAATCCGACGTCATGGGCGTGATGGAGAAGTGATGCGGCGGGGCTCAGGCCCCACGCCTCTTCCCCGCTCAGGCGGGGCTTTCCAGAACACCATTTTCATCAGTACACAGAGGAATTAAGCACATGGCTGCTAAAGAAGTCCGCTTCGGCGCTGAAGCCCGCGAGAAGATGCTCCGCGGCGTCGACATTCTCGCAAACGCGGTGAAGGTCACCCTCGGTCCCAAGGGCCGCAACGTCGTCATCGACAAGTCCTTCGGCGCTCCGCGCACCACCAAGGACGGCGTTACCGTCGCCAAGGAAATCGAACTCGAAGACAAGTTCGAGAACATGGGCGCCCAGATGGTGCGCGAAGTCGCCTCCAAGACGAACGACCTCGCCGGCGACGGCACGACGACTGCAACCGTTCTCACCCAGGCCATCGTGCGTGAAGGCGCCAAGAACGTGGCTGCGGGCAT